>JAFZNL010000141.1 GCA_017550925.1 Lachnospiraceae bacterium
CCCTGGTCAATCTGATGACGGCTGCGCTGATGGCGCTGGTATGGACCAATGACCTGTTTACCGGTTATGTCTTTCTGGAGATTTTGACACTGACCAGCTGCGGCGTTTTGATCGTCCGTGAGATCGGGCGTACCACTCTGGCAGCGGTGCGGTATATGATCCTGAACCTACTGGGCTCCGGTCTGTTTTTGCTGGGCGTGGTACTTTTGTATGATATCACCGGTCATCTACTGATGGTACCCATGCAGGGAGCGCTTGCGCAGCTTGCGGCGGATCCCAACGTGCTGCCGGTGATCGGCGTAGCAGTGGGGATTTTGACCATCGGACTTTGCATCAAGAGCGGTCTGTTTCCCTTCTATTTCTGGATGCCGGATACCTACGGCTGGGCAACGCCTACGGCAGCGGCGCTGCTTTCTTCGCTGGTTTCCAAGGCTTATATTTTCCTTTTGTTTAAAACCTACTATCGCGCCATCGGCATCGAAGTGCTGGATATGCTGCCCATCAAAAACATCCTTCTGGTGCTGGGCATCTGCGGTATGATCGCCGGTTCCGTGGAAGCGATCCATACCAATAACTTAAACCATATGGTGGCTTATTCTTCGGCGGCCCAGATCGGCTACATCTACATGGGTATCGGTCTCGGCGGTGCGGCGGGCTTTACGGCGGCCATGTTCCATATCATCGCCCATGCCCTGACCAAGTCGCAGCTGTTTTTGACAACGCCGCGTTTGGCGGAAGCGGGTGGCGGCACGCTGAAATTCAAGGATCTGCAGGGAGCCGGACTGAAAACCAAAGTAGCCGGCGTGTATTTTACCTTTGGCGCCCTGTCCATGATCGGTATTCCCATCTTAGCCGGCTTTTCAAGTAAACTGCAGTTTGCCCTTGCGGCGGTAGCCCAGGGCAGCGGGAAAAAAGTGATCCTTGTAATGATAGGGCTTGCCATCAGTTCCATGCTCAACGCCCTGTATTTTATCATGACCATGATCCGCATTTTCACGCCGGACGGAAAACAACCCGGCAAAAGTGAAATGATGCATCATCATATCAATTATCATCTGCCCATGCTGGTGCTGACGGCAGGAAATTTGCTGCTGGGACTGAACAGCGGACTGATCGTGGATCTGATCAACCGGGGGTTGGAGATGTTCCGATAGGGGAGCCCATAGGGTTATGAGATCTGTATGAGATGATTTGATTTTTCAGTGCCGAAGTTATGGCACAATTTGAGTAATTTGAAAACGGGAGAAACCCCATGCTGTATCTGTTAGCAATCTTCTTCCCCATACTTGCCGGTATCACATTTTTAGTGCGCGGCGGTAAGGAAGAGGAGCAGAAAAAAACTGAATACGGAAAACTGCGGTACCTGATTGCGGTATTGATCGCGGATATTTGCTGCGTGTGTGCAGTATGTCTTTCAAAGGGTGCACAGATCAGCCTCCCTCTGGTGGACAAGGTGAGTCTGTCCTTTGCGGTGGACGGATTTGGTAAGCTGATGCTAACCATTGCCTTGTGTCTGTTTACGCTGATCTGCTGCTACGCCCTTGTCTATATGGAAAAAGAAGAGCGGACCCATATCTTTTTCGGATGCTTTTTGCTGACCATGGGAGCGCTGATCGGGGTCTGTCTGTCAGCAAATTTGATCACCATGTATTTATGTTTTGAGATGACCACTTTGTTGTCGGTGCCGCTGGTATTGCACGAAATGACAAAAGAGTCTGTCCAGGCAGGCATCAAGTATCTGTTCTATTCCGTGGGCGGTGCCCTGATGGGGCTTTGTGCCGTGATCTATATCTATTCCATCACGGATGGTGATATGACATTTTTGCAGGGAGGATTTTTATCCCAGGCGGCGATTACGAACAGACCGGTATTTTTGTTAATGATGTTCTTAGGAATTCTGGGTTTCGGTACCAAAGCCGGTATTTATCCGATGCACAGCTGGCTGCCTACCGCTCACCCCATCGCACCTGCGCCTGCATCGGCGCTGCTGTCCGGTATCATCGCAAAAGCGGGTATCATCGCGCTGGTTCGTTTGATCTATTATTCCGTAGGACCGCAGCTTTTGTTCGGATCGGTTTTGCAGAAGGTCTGGCTGGTGCTTGCTATGATCACGGTGCTTTTGGGATCTTCCATGGCGCTGATCTCTAAGGATCTGAAAAAACGCCTGGCCTATTCCACGGTCAGCCAGCTGTCCTATATCATGGTGGCTCTTGCATGTTTTACCTGGGAAGGATTGACCGGAGGGTTATTGCAGGTGCTTGCCCACGCTTTTGCAAAATGCTGTCTCTTCCTTGTGGCTGGCGCCATTATCCATATGACAGGACTGCGTGATGTCAGAAAACTTTCCGGTCTCGGAAAAAAGATGCCGGTCACCATGTGGTGCTTTGCCTTTGCAGCCCTTTCCCTGATCGGTATTCCGCCCATGGGAGGATTTCTTGCGAAATGGAATATCGCTGCAGCCTGCCTGCAGACGGAAAAAGGAGTTTGGTCCGTACTTCCGCCCATCGTGCTTTTGATCTCGGCGCTGCTGACAGCGGCTTATCTGATGCCGGTAGTGGTTTCGGCATTCTTCCCGGAGAAGATAGAGGCGGATGAGGCGAAGGATAACAGTAGCAGTCAGAGCGATGCTACAAAGAAAAATAAAGTGACAGAGAAGGTTTTGCCTGAGACGGAAACGGAGCAGACAGAAAAAGAACCCCTTCTGATGAGCATTCCCATGATCGCGCTGTGTGTACTTGCGGCACTGGTGGGCGTGTTCGGAGAGGTGATCGTGGGACTGCTGCTGTAAGCCCTTCATCGACAGTTTCTTTCAGGGGAAGCCAATGAATACAGGAATTTCAGTGAATTAGATACGGAGGACAGATTTTTGTCGCCACTTATGTTATTGCTGCCGGTGTTACTGCCGGTGTTCGGCGGGTTTTTGCTGATCCCGCTGCATCCGAAAACCGATAAGGTCCGTAATGTATATGCGGAAGGCATAGTGCTCATTACCAGCATCCTGGTATGGGTTTGTTTGCTTTGCGTAGATCGCGAACCGGTCTCTGTGTATCAGTTTACCAACGGTTTTTCCGTGGACTTTGCTGTGGACGGCGCAGGCGCTCTGTTCGCCGGCATGGTTTCCGTCATGTGGCCGCTGGTGATGCTCTATGCCTTCTCCTATATGAAGGAGACCAAGCGGAAAAATCTCTTCTTTGCATTTTATGTAATGACCTACGGTATAACGCTGGGTGTGGCTTTTGCTTCGAACATGACCACCATGTATACCTTCTTTGAGATGCTGACGCTGGTGACGATCCCACTGGTCAGCTATTACGAGAGCAGAGAGAGCCGTTATGCGGGAAGAAAATATGCGGCCTTTTGTATCGGCGGCGCTTCCATGGGTTTCTTTGCAGTGGTGATGACGACGGTCTTCGGCAATGCGGGGAACTTTGTATATGGCGGATCGTTGTTGGAGGGATTTGATCCCGAGATCATGCAGATCGCTTTTTTGTTCGGCTTTTTCGGCTTTGGCGTGAAGGCGGCTGTTTTTCCTTTGCACGACTGGCTGCCCACGGCTTCCGTGGCACCTACCCCTGTAACCGCTCTTTTGCATGCGGTGGCTGTGGTCAATTCCGGTGTCTTCGCAGTGGTGCGTTTGACCTATTACACCTTCGGTGCGGATTTCCTGAAAGACAGTCCGGCAGGAAAGCTGGCGCTGTATGTCAGCATTTTCTCCCTGCTGTTTTCCGCCTGGATGGCGCTTTGCGAAGGGCATTTCAAAAGGCGGCTCGCCTATTCCACCGTCAGCAACTTATCCTACATGCTATCTGGACTGATGCTGCTGACGCCGTTGGGATTGTTGGCAGGACTTTTGCATATGCTGTTCCACGGCATCATCAAAATGTCCCTGTTCCTGTGTGCCGGAGCTTTCATGCATGTGACGGAAAAATCCTACGTCAGGGAAGTGAGCGGCGTGGGGAAAAAGATGCCGGTGACATTTTTCTTCTATACCCTGGGCGGTTTGTCCCTGACCGGAATTCCGCTGTTTTGCGGTTTTATCTCCAAATGGGAGCTGTTGCAGGCAGGTCTTGCGGAGGGTTCGGTTTCCGGACTTGCCGTCAGTCTGGCGCTGATTGCATCCGCCTTTTTGTGCGCGATCTATACGCTGACCATCAGCCTGAAAGCCTTCTTCCCTGCAAAGGGTGAGGATCTGTATGAAAAAGATCCGGGCAGAAAAGAAGCGGATGTTTTGATGCTGATCCCCATCGTGGTATTCGGGATCATGAATATTGTTTTGGGCCTGTATCCCGCGCCCATCGTTGCTTTTGTAGAGCGTATCGCCGGCGGGATGATGTGACCTGTTATTCAGAACCATGCGGATTTGTAAATACAGAATCGGTTCAGAACAGTTACTTTGAAATAGAGAGAATCAGGAGTAATCAGTAAACTTATGGCATTGATGTTTTGTATCATCTTCATACCGATGCTTTGCGGACCCGTCGCATATCTGATTGGGAAGCACAGGGAAAAGCAGCTGGATCTGTTTGCCATCCTGGTGACCCTGGCAGAGCTTGTGATGGTGATCTTTGCCGTGGCAAGGCAGGAATTTACGGTTTCCACGCTGCCCATCTGTTTTAAAACAGGAGGGGTTCATTCGGTTTATGCCATCGTTACGGCTTTTATGTGGCTTTGGACGGAGCTCTTTTCCAAGGAGTATTTCCAGCATG
The DNA here is from genome assembly GCA_017550925.1 of Lachnospiraceae bacterium. Taxonomy (GTDB): domain Bacteria; phylum Bacillota; class Clostridia; order Lachnospirales; family Lachnospiraceae; genus RGIG7926. The sequence goes on from JAFZNL010000141.1 coordinate 4,707, forward strand.
AAAAAGAGAATTTAGGTCGCTATCAGATGTTTATGCTGATGACGCTGGGGGCTACGGAAGGCGTGATGCTGTCGGCGGATATGATGACGGCTTTTGTCTTCTTTGAGATCCTGTCCTTTACCTCCTTTACCTGGGTCATCCATGAGCAGAGCAGGGAAGCGATCCGGGCAGCATATACGTATCTGTATATCGCAGTATTCGGCGGTATGGTGCTGTTCATGGGACTTTCCATGTTGCGCTTTGCGGCCGGCACCATGGCCTTTGATGCCCTGCCTGCGGCGATTCTGACGCAGGGTGCGCAGCATCCTTACCTGCTGGCTGCCTCGGGCTTTTGCATTTTGATCGGTTTCGGCG
>JAFZNL010000142.1 GCA_017550925.1 Lachnospiraceae bacterium
CCGGGTAAGCAGTTCACCCAGACGGATGTTTTGCAGGCCTATGAGCAGTTTGATTCCTGGTGCATCAATAAAAATATTTTCAAGGCATATAACTTCGATGCAAATGACGGTTTTTATCTTGACCGGTCGGCAGCAAAGGAGCCTCCTTACGAAAGACTGCAGGGACTGATTGGCCTGGAGATTGTCAAGAAGCAGATTGATACTATCATCGCGGCTGACCTTGTGGAAAAGGAAAGGAAGAAACGCCTTGGCAACGATTACAAGACAAGCTGCATGCATATGATCTTTGCCGGGGATCCGGGCACTGCCAAAACCACGGTGGCAAAATTGTTTGCCGGGATTGCAAAGGAAAAGGAAATTTTGAAAAGCGGTGCCTTTGTGGAGCGCGGTGGTATGGATCTGAACGGACCCTTCTGTGTGGATATGATCCGGCAGGCTTTCGAAGCGGCAAGGGGTGGCGTTCTGTTCATCGATGAAGCCTATTCCCTTAAGCAGGATGTGGCAGTTGCGACACTGATCCAGGAAATGGAGAACAAAAGGGATGAAGTGATCGTAATTCTGGCGGGCTATGGTGAACGCATGGAAAGGTTTTTGCAGCTTAATGAAGGGCTGAAGAGCAGGATCCCCAACTGGATTGATTTTCCTAATTATTCCACAGATGAATTGACGGATATCTTCAGTTATATCGCTCACGACCGTGGTTTTGAAGCAACGCCCGAGGCCCTGGAAGAAGCGCGCTGTATTTTTGAAAAGAAGCGTCTGGTAGATAACTTCGGCAACGGCAGATATGTAAGAAACCTTTTTGAACGTGCGACCAAAAACCAGGCGGGACGCCTGTTGGCGAATGGGAAAACAGCAGATAAACTGAAAAAGGATGAACTCTTCCTGCTGACGAAGGATGATATCAGTTGCCTGGAAGAGGATATGCTTTCCGAGCAGCCTGCCGGCTGGGCAAAGAAGGAGCTGGAAGACATGATCGGGCTTACTTCAGCCAAGAAGGTGATCCGCAAGGCCATCGCGAATTTCAAGATGAATAAGCGTTATCTGGAAATGGACCTGACTGCGGACAGGGCTTCCCTCCATATGGTATTTACCGGCAATCCCGGAACTGCCAAAACCACCGTGGCAAGGCTTTTTGCGCAGATGCTCAGGGATGAAAAGGTACTGCCCACCGGACAGTTTGTTGAAGTGGGTCGGGGGGACCTGATCAGTGACCATGTGGGCGGCACCGCACCCCTTGTGAAAGAGAAGTTCCGGGAAGCCCAGGGCGGCGTTCTGTTCATCGACGAAGCCTATTCGCTCTGTGATGACCGCAAGAACAGTTTTGGTGATGAAGCCATCAGCACCATCGTTCAGGAAATGGAAAACAACAGGGACAAGGTGATCGTTATCTTTGCCGGTTATCCCGAGCCCATGAAGGAATTCTTGGATAGAAATCCCGGTATGTCATCCAGGATCGCATTCCGCATCAACTTTGATGATTACTCCGTGGATGAGCTGTGTGAGATCACAAAACTGATGGTGTCCAAAAAGAAGATGAGCATTACCGACGGGGCAATGGAAAAGCTGAGAAACGCATACTGGAAAGTGAACAAGACCGGTGATTTCGGTAACGGCCGCTTTGTACGCAAGCTCCTTGAAGAGGCGCAGATGAATTTGGCCGTACGGTTGATGGATTATGCTGATTCCGACATTTCCCAGGAGCTGCTCACCACCATCGAGGAGAGCGATATTCCGGATGCAACAGACTTCTCCGACAAGCCGAGGAAACTCGGGTTCGGTTTTTAAATCATTGCATCTTCAAAGATTCGGTATAACTCATCCTGGATCTTGTCACTGAAATAAGCACGGCGGTTGTAGACGGCAAGAATTTCTGCGAATTCTTCCAAAGACAGACTGCCGTGTTTTTTTTCGTAGGTGGCATCCAAAAGAAACAGCAGATTCAGATGGATAATGCCAAGGGCAACCTGTCTGCGGTAACTGTAGGTTTCGTAGATCCGCAGGAAATACTGATGCAGGTAGTAAGTCAGATAACCGGTGTATAGCTGCATAGTTTCCGGATGGCGGAAGAGGAAGGATTCCGCGTCTGTCACCCAATGATCAATTTTGCGTACCGGATGAACAGATTCTTGTTTTGATGTGCCGGCTTCATTTGCCGGTTTTGTATCGGCAATACCGTGTTTCGGCAGGGAATCGATATAATGAAATGCATCCTGGATCAGCTCATATAGTTTTGGATTCGAGAATGCCAGATTCGGATGGTATAGTGAGGAATCCAGGAGCTTTCGGAGAGTCACTCTTGATAGAGGGAAAAAGGCATTATCAATCTGATGAGGGGCCTCCGGGAACCGAAATGTAAAGTCCGGATCCTGTCCCAAACTCGCGCTCTGCGCATCGCGGGCAAAGTCAAACATACGCGCCAGCAATGTATCGAGAGAAGAGAGGAAATCCATCGGTTTCAATTCTGATCTTTGTTCTGATCCAGCTTCCTTTTCGTCATCATTCCCGTCGCTATTTGCCAAATCACAGATATCAACCAGTTCCCCGATCATCTCATCCCTGACTTTTATCAGATCATTCAAAAACTCCGTATCATCGTTCGTACTGCAAAGGATCGTTGCAGGCTCGCCTTCTGCGGAATGGAAGGAGATTTGACCGGCATGCTGCGTAAACATCCTGGCAGCCTGCACGCAGGAAAGATCCAGGGTGCGCTGCTCGAAAATGCCATAATTCCGATAGAAGCGGGGATAGCTCTGGCAGGCGTCGGGAATGAACGCGTGGCCTTTTTTCAGCTGCAACTCACAAAGCCCTTCCCTGTTCCAGAAAGGGCACTGTCTTGACCGCTGATTAAAATTGTCCCTTGTCCAGCCACCGGCAGCAGCGAAAATCCGCAGTCCCAGAGTGCCGTGCTCGCTTTGCAGGCGCTCGATATCCTCCGGGGTAAGCGGTATGATCCAGCCCCGACAGCAGGTCTGGGGACAGTCTCCGCCTATGCAGGAAAAATCCTGATACCAATCAAGTTCTCTGATCTCCATGGGTTTATCTTAGACAGAATGGGCTTTTTTTGCAAGAGGGTTTCCCTTTTGGGCGGTTTGTGGTATGATATGGGGGAATGTAAATATTTATCCGGACAGTATAAAGTTTTAAGAGAAGGGACTTTTGCCTGTCAGGGGTAAAGAATGTTTAGGAGGGTAATATGCAGGCTTACAGGAAAATTGACTATTCACGAAACAAAGATGTGGTACTTCGTTATATCCCGGGGCACTTTGTAACCCCGAATTCCCATGTTAATTATTACATGGATTTGAGCGATATGAAGTCCCGTCAGAGAGAGGCAAGGGCCACCGGCGAGGAGCTGGCTGAGATGTTCCTTTCCACTTCCGTTGTAGATACGATCCTGTGTTTGAACGGCATGGAAGTAGTTGGCGCTTACATGGCAAACAAGATGACCAAGGCGGGTGTTATTTCCGCCAACTCTCATCAGACCATGTACATTACTTCGCCGGAGTACAATACCAGCGGTCAGATGATGTTCCGTGAAAATAATCAGCATATGATCAAGGGGAAGAAGGTTCTGGTTCTGATCGATACGGCCACCACCGGTGCAACATTGAAGAGCGCAGTGGGTTCCATCCGTTTTTACCAGGGAGAGCCCGTGGGAATCGCAGCCATCTATTCCGTGGGAACGGAAGTGGATTCCATCCCGATCCGCGCACTGTATTCCAGCGTGGACCTGTCCGATTACGCAAGTTACCGGTCAGATAACTGCCCGCTTTGCAAGGCAGGGGTTCCGGTGGATGCGTTCTGTAACGGATTTGGTTATTCGACGCTGTAAAACAGGTAGATAAACGGTATAGAAAAAGCAGGCATCCCGGCAAGTCCGGGATTGCCTTTTGTAGCGAAAGTTGCTATTCACAGTCGATTGCAAAAGACAGACGATGCGCAAGATCTCTTGCAGGCATCGTCTGGATTTGGCAATCTGACTGCGAAGCAGGAACCCCACAAGCATCGAACGATCAGTCACGAAGTGACGGTATAGCATGTGCGGAGCACATGCGGGATTGTGAGATGAGCAGTGGGGGACTGTGAAAAGCAAGTTAAGGAGCAAAGCATGATCTTTCGATGTAAAAACTGCGGCGGCAATACGGTTTTTTCTCCGGAAAGACAGAAGATGTATTGCCCATATTGCGAAAGCGAAGACAGCGAGGAACAGGTAGCCAGCGAAGGTATGTTCAACTGTCCTGCCTGCGGCGGAGAACTGAAGATCGAACAGTATAATGCCGCACTTAAGTGTGAGTACTGTGACTCCTACGTCATTGTGGAGGAACGTACCACAGGCCAGTATGAGCCTCGACTGATCCTTCCTTTTGAGAAGAGCCATAAGGAGGCGGAGAACATCTTAAAGGACGAGTTCGGAAAGGAAAAATTCCTGCCGGATGATTTTCTTTCGGATGCCAAACTCTCCGGTATGGAAGGCATGTATGTGCCGTTCTTCCTCTTTGATTTTGATGTTCGTTATACCATTTCGGCCATCGGCCACAAGGTGCGTACCTGGACAACGGGAAACTATCAATACACTGAGGATTCCCAGTTTCAGGTGGAACGTCAGATGGTGGTGCCCATTGAAAAAATGCCGGCCGATGCTTCCTATGCGAAGCCCGATGATGTCATGGACCTGATGGAACCCTATGATTACAGCAAACTGCAGCCCTATCAGGCGAAATTCCTCTCAGGCTTTTTGGCAGAGCAGTACAACATGGAGAGCGAGGAACTTTTGGTACGTGCGCAGCAAAAGGCCAGGGATGATGCCAAGAGCATTACGGAAAAAACCATCACGGGCTATACTTCCATGACGAATCGAAGTGACGGCTCGGCATTCCGGCAAAAGGAAACGACCTACTCTATGTTCCCGGTTTGGACGTACTTTTATAAATACCGGGATAAGACCTATCCGTTTTACATCAACGGACAGACCGGAAAACTGGTGGGTAAGCCACCCCAGTCGCCTTATAAGATCGCGCTGTATTCGGCGACCATGTTTGTATGGCTTTTCGGGATGATGGCCCTTTGGAATATCCTGATGTCGCTTTTGTAAGTTGGAGAATACCATGAAACGATATATCAAAAACTTTTGGGTTTTATTTCTTATATTGATCATCTTCGGTATCGGTGTCGGCGGCATGGCCGCTTATCGCAGCAACAATCCCAAGAAAGGTTTTGTGCGCGGCAACAAGGAAGCCAAGACGGACGAGAGAGTCTTTGACCATGGCGAACTGCTTTCGGAAGATGAGTGCGGTTGCGATATCATTCTTGTGACATTGAACCGGCCCATCGAAGGTAACTGGAACGGCCTTCGTGACTGGGCGGATGATTTTTATGATGAAAACTGTTTTGGTTATAATGCGGCCCATGGGGACGGCTGCGTGCTTGTAGACAACTGGTACAGTTTCGGTGATTATAACGGCGATACCTGGCTGTCTACCAGCGGAAGAGTGGAGAACAAATACTCCTCCGATGACATTGATGAACTGCTGGAGGAAGTTTGCAGCGTTGTCAATTCAAATCCCTATGAAGCATATAAACTGTATGTGAACGGCGTGAAAAAACATATGCTCTCCGGCAGTCCGCAGAGCCTGCGGATCCCCTGGGGCATTGTGATCGCTATCGCCCTGGTTTTGTCTGGCCTGTATTTCATTATCAATTACTACACAAAACAGGCAAAGGATACGACAACCCCACTGACTTATGTGACAGGCGGTTCTCCGGTGGAAGAGCGGCATGTGGATCAGTTTTTGACGAAGACGGTACACAAGAGAAAGATCGAGTCCAGTTCCGGTTCCGGTGGAGGCGGCGGACATCACATGTCTTCCGGTGGTTTCTCACATGGCGGTGGCGGACACCACCACTGATGATCAGGGTGTACAAAGACACAAAAAATATGCTTGCATAATTTTTTGTGAATTTGAGACACCCGCAAAAGTGAGCAAGTAGCGATTTGCAAAGCAAATCTGCGGGTTGCGAACTTTTGTAGGATTGCGGGAGTGCGAAGCACGGAGCAATCCGTGTATCATCTGTAAATGAGATTATCGAATAAACAAGAAGGAAAAAGCAATGCATAACCCATTCAAACTGGGTACCCCGCAATCCAGCGTCCGCGGTCTTCATATCATGATCGTCGGCGGCGGAAAAGTGGGAGGGACTCTGGTAGAACAACTTTGTAAAGAAGGACATGATATCACGGTCATCGATACGGATCCGGATATCATCACATCCCTGACAAATACTTATGATATCATGGGCATGACAGGGAATGGCGCAAGTTATAGCGTACAGATCGAAGCGGGCATCGCGGATACAGACCTTTTTATCGCAGTGACAGGCTCCGATGAATTAAATCTGCTCTGCTGTACGGTAGCAAAACAGGTGGCAGACTGCGCAGCCATCGCCAGAGTCAGGACGCCGGATTACAGTAAGGAGTCTGCGTATCTTCGTGAAAAACTCGGACTTGCCATGATCATCAATCCGGAACTTGAGGCAGCAAGAGAGGCAGGCAGGATTTTGCTGTTGCCCACAGCACTGGAAGTGGGATCGTTTGCTCACGGACAGGCGGAAATGGTCAAATTCAAGATCCCCGAAGGTAACAAGCTTGACGGCATGACCCTGATGGATGTGAGTCAGCATATCGAGTCCAATGTGCTTGTCTGCATCGTGGAAAGGGATGGGGGCGTTAACATTCCCTCCGGTAAGTTTGAACTGAAAAGCGGCGATGTGATCTCCTTTGTTTCCACGCCGAAAATTGCGCGGTCATTTTTGAACAAGATCGGATTTAACGTGCGGCAGGTGAAAAACGCCATGATCGTCGGCGGCGGCAGGGCGGCCTATTATCTGGGCAATCAGCTTCTTCGCAGCGGCATCGATGTCAAGATCATCGAGCAGGATAAAAAGAGATGCGAGGAACTTTCCATTCTTCTTCCGAAAGCCATTATCATCAACGGAGACGGCAGTGACGAGGATCTGCTGCGGGAAGAGGGCATTGATTCGGTGGAGGCTTTTATCCCCTTGACCGGTATCGATGAAGAGAATATTATATTGACGTTGTTTGCAAGGCAGTTTTCCAATGCAAAGGTTATCACCAAGATCAACCGCATCAACTTCCGCAGCGTGATCGGCAAGCTGGATCTTGGCAGTATCCTGTTTCCGAAGTATATTACTTCTGAGGCGATCATCGCCTACGTCCGTGGTATGTCAAACACCATCGGAAGGAATAACCTGCGGACCCTGTACTATCTGGTGGACCGCAAGGCGGAGGCGCTGGAATTTGAGATTCAGGAAGAATCGGCTATCACCAACAAGCCGTTGATGGAGCTTTCCCTGAAGTCCTCCCTGCTGATCGCCGGGATCATCCGCAAGGGTAAGATCATCATACCCAGTGGTAGTGATATGATCTGTGTCGGAGATATCGTGATCATCGTAACGGTACACACGGGATTTAACGATATATCTGATATACTTGCCTGATAATGATAGTTGAATAATTATGGCTGACTGATGAGAGGTCAGTATATTTAGTTTGGAGTAATCGTCATGAATCGACATATGATTCGATACGTTCTTGGCAACGTGCTCAAGATAGAAGCGGTTTTTCTGCTGTTATCTTCCCTGGTAGCATTGATCTACTGGGAGCATGAAGGGATTTACTATCTTGCCGTTGCAGCGCTCTGCGGATGGTTCGGACTTTGGATGACATACCGTAAGCCGGAAAGCTATACGTTTTATCTCAAAGAAGGATGCCTGACCACTGCGCTGGCATGGATCTTGCTGTCAGCTTTTGGGGCGCTTCCTTTTTTTGCGACAGGAGAGATCCCGTCTTATGTGGATGCCCTGTTTGAAACCATTTCCGGTTTTACCACAACTGGAGCGTCCATTCTGCCGGATGTGGAAGCCTTGTCCCATGTATCCCTTTTCTGGCGTTCCTTTACCCACTGGATCGGCGGTATGGGCGTGCTGGTATTTTTGCTGGCAGTTGTGCCTATGGGCGGTGGCGGCAGCATGAACCTGATGCGTGCGGAAAGCCCGGGCCCTTCCGTGGGAAAACTGGTACCGAAGATCAAGACTACAGCGGGGATCCTGTATAAGATTTATCTGGCTATGACCATCACGGAATGTGTGCTGCTTTTGATCAGCGGCATGCATCCTTTCCATGCCATTACCCTTTCCTTCGGTACAGCCGGTACCGGTGGTTTCGGCGTGCTGGGAGATTCCATAGCCAGTTATACTTATCTGCAAAAGTGGATCATCACGGTTTTCATGGTGCTCTTTGGCGTGAATTTCAACTTCTACTATCTGCTTTTGCTGCGGCAGTTTAAAAAAGGCTTTTTGATGGAGGAGATCCGCTGGTATTTCATCATTATTCTGGTGGCTGTCGTATCCATCTGGATCAATATCAAGGATATGTACCAGAGTAGTTTTGAAAGTCTGACGGATGCAGCTTTCCAGGTGGGTTCCATTATTACCACCACCGGGTATGCCACGACGGATTTTGACCTATGGCCTGCTTTTTCCAAGAACATCCTGGTGATATTGATGTTCATTGGTGCCTGCGCCGGCAGTACAGGCGGCGGTATGAAGGTATCCCGCGGGATCATTGGTTTCAGGACGCTGAAAAAAGAACTGCAGTCCTATATCCATCCGAAGAGTGTTAAGAAGATCAAGTATGAGGACAAACCCATTGAGCATGATGTGCTCCGTTCCCTGAACGTGTTTATCATCACTTATCTGTTCCTGTTTTGGGTTTCCGTTCTTCTGGTGACGCTTGATGAGAACGATATGCTGACCAACTTTACAGCGGTGGCAGCAACCCTCAATAATATCGGCCCCGGACTTTCCATGGTTGGTCCCACCGGTAATTTTGCATTTTTCTCCATACCTGCGAAGCTGGTGCTGATGATCGATATGCTGGCGGGAAGGCTGGAGCTGTTTCCGATTCTGATCCTGTTCCATCCGGATCTGTGGAAGGAGTTTTTTGCAAAACGAAGTGGAAAGGAATCGGATTTCTGAGAAAGGATTTAGTCTTATATGTCACTTTATTTAGTTGATTATGAAAATACGGGAGTGCGGGGTATCGCCGGGATTGAGCAGCTTCGTCCCATGGATCGGCTGATCATTTTGTATGGTCCCAAAACCGGTTCCGTTCCCTTTGAAGATATGGTCAGGATCACTTCGTCACCGGCGGCGGTGGAGTTTGTACGGACCACAAAGACCGCGAAGAATTATCTGGATTTTCAGCTGACCACCTACTTAGGATATCTGATCGCGCAGCGCTCGGATGATGAGTATGTGATCGTCAGCCGGGACAGCGGTTTTGATTCCTGCGTGGATTTTTGGACAGAGCGGGAAATCAAAATTATTCGTGTCAATAATCTGGCGCGGGAAACCGGTGAGGATAATACGCCGAAAAAATCAGCCGGCCGCAGCAGATCATCGAAAGGAAATACGAAGACGGCAACCGCTGCAAATACAGCGCAGGGAGCGCAGGGCAGTGATGCCAAAGAAAGCGGCAAAAATAATAAGAAGTCCGAGCCGAAGAAAAAGAGCGGACAACCCGAGAAGAATCCAGAGCAGCCTGCCGGAAAGAAATCCGGAAGGGGAAGAAAACAGAAAAATGCGGAGGAGAATCCGCCCGGTGATTTTTCACTTGATGAACTGCCCTTTGACGTAAGTGGGTTTACCATGACTGAAGATGAATCGAGTTTTATGTTCATCCCCGATAGCGTAGAGGATCTTCCTTTTGAGCTTGAACCGGTTCAGCAATCGTCGGGTCGCGATCAGAAAAAAACTGACAGTGGCAGGAAAAATGGCAGGAAAGCCGGGACTGATAGTACAGCAAAGAAAAAGAAGGCAGGTAACAATGCAGGTGCGAATGCATCTGCGCCCTCGAATCAAAAGACAGATGAAAAAAAGGCTGCAGCAGCGAATGTGCAGGGCGGCGATAAGCAGCCTACTGTGCCGGAATCCATCAAGAAGAAGGTGCGAAATGCCTTAAAGGCAGAAGGATTGCAGCCCGGTGCTTACCGGAAACTATATGCCTGTATGCTTGAGAGCAATGACAAGTCGACGTTGAATACGTCCCTTGTACATGCTTTCGGACAGGAAACGGCAAACCGGTATTATAAGCAGATTTTGACAGCGTTTACAGCATGGAGGAATCTGTCGTAATCGTAAACGATGCTGTAGGTGATCAACGCATATACACAAACATGCATTGCAAACAGTCATGCATGAAGATATAATGTGTGGTATTGGTCATCGGTATATTTACGGATTGTTACAATGAAACATATGCGGTATATGCAAGGGCGCATAAGTCCGCAGGAGGAAATCGCAGCTTACGCGATTTCACACAGATAGAAGAGAATGAAAGGAAGAAAGAAATGGAACTGACAAACATCCGGGATTTATTCCGGGAAACGGAAAAGTATGCAGGAAAGGAAGTATCCGTGGGTGGATGGCTGCGTTCAAAGCGCGACTCAAAAACCTTCGGATTTCTCGTGATCAATGACGGCACATTTTTTGAGCCGTTACAGGTCGTGTATTCAGATAAACTCGACAATTTTGCCGACATTTCCAAGAGCAACGTAGGCGCAGCACTGATCGTAAAGGGTACGCTGACCCTGACGCCGGATGCGCCGCAGCCTTTTGAGATCCAGGCAACAGATGTGCAGATCGAAGGCGCCAGCGCACCGGATTATCCGCTGCAGAAAAAACGCCACTCCTTTGAGTACCTGCGGACGATCTCACATCTTCGTCCCCGTACCAACACCTTTGAGGCAGTGTTCCGTGTACGCTCCCTGATCGCCTATGCGATCCACAAGTTTTTCCAGGAGAGAAACTTTGTTTATGTACATACGCCCATTATCACCGGCAGTGACTGCGAGGGCGCGGGCGA
>JAFZNL010000143.1 GCA_017550925.1 Lachnospiraceae bacterium
ACCGGCTCTTTTTCCGTCTCGTCAAAGTTGGGCATGAAGTCCACTACATCTTTATCGAGATCCTCTAAAAATGCCGTCTGGGTGATCTTCTGCAGCCTTGCTTCGGTATAACGCATGGCTGCTGCGCCGTCGCCTTCGATGGAGCCGAAGTTTCCATGACCGTCAACTAAGGGGAGTCCTTTTTTGAAGTCCTGTGCCATAACAACAAGGGCTTCATAAATGGATGAATCGCCATGGGGATGATACTTACCCATGGTATCACCAACGATACGGGCACTTTTTCTGTATGGTGCATCATACTTGATGCCCAGTTCGCGCATATCGTAAAGCACGCGCCTTTGTACCGGTTTTAAGCCGTCTCTTACATCCGGCAGTGCCCTGGCGATGATAACGCTCATGGCATAGTCGATGTAGGATTTCTCCATGACTTCGGAGTATTCGGTTTGAATGATAGATTCTGATTCGTCACGCATTAATATATTTCCTCATGTTACTATTCACAGTTGATTGTAAATCCAATTGGTGATGAGAGCCTGCCCATCAGTTCTTACCCCAATTTTACTTTTCCGTCAGCGATATCTGAGATCACTTCCACAAGGAACAGATGCTCTCTCTCCAAAACACGTGCAGCAAGTGTGTCAGGCGTATCGCCTTCGATCACAGGTACCGTAGCCTGACGGATGATCTCTCCACTGTCGTATTGGGAATTGACTCTATGGATGGTTACGCCGCTTTCCTTCTCGCCGGCAGCGATAACTGCCTCATGCACATGGATCCCGTACATCCCCTTGCCGCCGTACTTCGGAAGGAGGGCCGGATGGATATTGAAGATGCGGTTATCGTACTGTTCCAACACGGCAACGGGCAGTTTTTTCATATATCCTGCCAGGAAGATCATATCGATCTGATATTCCTTCATCAGGGAAAGGAGTTTGTTGGAAACGCCTTCATCGCCGCCACAGGTCTTGGCGTTGACAATCTCATACGGGATTTCTTCCTTTTTGGCACGCTCAATCACATAAGCATCCGGATTATTGCAGATCAGGATTTTAACATCTGCATTGATCTTTCCCTGTTTGCAGCCATCAACAATGGCCTGCATATCTGTTCCACCGTGTGATGCGAAAATAGCGATATTCATATGGTTCCTCCTGTTTATGCATCGATAAGCGCTTCTACCGCATGCTCAATGATGAATTCCCTACGTGGCGCCACTTCATTGCCCATCAGTTTTTCCGTGATCTTGTCAGCCATGTAACTGTCATCAATGGTCACACGCTTTAAATACCTTGTTTCGGGATTCAGGGTTGTCTCCCAAAGCTGATCGGCATCCATTTCACCAAGTCCTTTGTAACGTTGCAAGGTAAAATTGCCCTTATGTGTTTTTCGATATTTGGCAAGGGCCTTGTCATCATATAGATATTCGCCTTCGCCCCGGGAAGGGATAACCTTATAAAGCGGCGGCATGGCAATATAGACATGACCTTCCATGATCAATTCCGGCATGAATCTGTAAAACATAGTCAGCAACAGGGTACTAATATGGGCACCGTCCACATCGGCATCGGCCATGATAATGATCTTGTCATAGCGCAGTTTTGTGATATCAAAGTCGTTGCCGTATCCTTCGGAAAAACCACAGCCGAAGGCATTGATCATAGTTTTGATCTCCGCATTGGCCAGCACCTTGTCGATACTGGCTTTTTCTACATTCAAAACTTTTCCGCGGATTGGCATGATTGCCTGATACTGCCGGTTTCTCGCCATCTTAGCGCTGCCGCCGGCGGAATCACCCTCCACGATAAAGATCTCACATTTTTTTGCGTCCTTGGATTCGCAGTTTGCCAGTTTTCCGTTGGTATCAAAGGAAAACTTCTGCTTGGTCAGCATATTGGTCTTGGCTTTTTCTTCTGTTTTACGGATCTTGGCAGCTTTTTCCGCGCAGCCAATCACACTCTTTAAAACTTCCACATTGCGGTCGAAATAACGCTGCACTTCATCGCCGATGACCTTGGAAACTACTTTTGCAGCATCCTGGTTATCCAGCTTGGTCTTGGTCTGACCTTCAAATCTGGGATCCGGATGTTTGATGGAAACTATAGCTGTCATACCGTTTCGTACATCAGGACCGGTGAAATTACTGTCCTTGTCCTTCAAAATACCCAGCTGCCTTGCATAGGTATTGATAACCGAGGTAAAGATGGTCTTAAAGCCCGTTAAATGGGTACCGCCTTCAGCATTATAGATATTATTACAGAATCCCAAAACGTTTTCATGGAACTCATTCACATACTGGAAAGCCGCCTCGACCTGGATATTCTCACTTTCACCTTTCACATAGATAATATCATGTACGGTTTCTTTTCCTTCGTTCATATGTTTTACGAAACCGGAAAGCCCTTCCGGCTCATGGAAAGAAACGCTTTGGGCGGGGCTGACACGGTTATCCGTAAAGTGAATGGTCAGTTCCGGATTCAGATAAGCAGTTTCATGAAGTCTGTTCCTGATATCTTCGGCCTTAAATACCGTATGGTCAAAAATGGTATCATCCGGCAAAAACGATATCTCCGTTCCTGTTCCGCGGCATTTTCCTACCACAGGCAAAAGACCATTTTCCAGTTCTGTGGTGGGTTCTCCTCTTTCATAGGTATCCTGATAGATCTTGCCGCCACGCATAACCCTTACCTTCATCCAGGTGGAAAGCGCATTCACAACGGAGGATCCCACACCGTGGAGACCACCGCTGGTCTTATAGGCATTGTTATCGAACTTGCCGCCGGCATGGAGCGTTGTAAACACGATACGCTCAGCGCTGACGCCTTTTTCATGAAGATCCACCGGAATACCACGTCCGTTATCCGTCACGATGGCAGATCCGTCTGCCTCCAAAGAGACTTTGATTTCGGAGCAATAGCCGGCAAGATGCTCGTCCACCGCATTATCTACGATCTCATATACTAAGTGATTCAGTCCCTTTGTGGATACCGAACCGATATACATACCGGGTCTGACCCTGACTGCGGTCAGTCCTTCTAAGACGGTAATTGACTCCGCCCCGTAATTCACTGTTTCTCCCATATACACCTCTCAACCTTATAGCAGTGACAAACAGATACAGTTTGCCCACACGAAGTAAATGTTAGCACATTTCCCAAGATATGGCAACTGTATTTCTGCTTTCCACAAAATATAGAATTCTGAAATCAACTTTTACATTATAGCAAACAAATGTTCGATATGCAAGATATTTATAAAAAGTTAACTTTGAGCAAAAGAAAACCCCCGGTGCTGACTCACCGGGGGAGAGGGTTCTTTTGTAAATAAATGAAAGATTTTATCTTACGAATATGACTTCAGCACAGATGCATCGGAATTCAGCGCCTCTACCAGGGAATTGATATGTGTTACGATCTCCTGGTTCTGCTCGCTGCCTGCATAGGTCGTGCTGGCATGTGCCGTTACCTCTTCTGTAATGGCGGAGATGGTCTGGATGCTGTTTACGATCTCTTCGTTTGCATGTGCCAGATTCTCTACGATACGCATCATACCTTCGGAATGAACCCTGATCTCATCCACGCTGCCGGAAATCTGAACAAAACTCTGTGCCGTTTCATTCGCGCAGTTGCTTTCTTCCTCGCCGGTTGCCAGCAGTTTGTTAATGGTATCCACCATGTTGCCCAGCTGTGAATTGATATCATCGATCAGATGATTGATATTGTCGGTTGCTTCTGTGGTCTGTTTTGCCAGATTGGAGATCTCAGATGCAACAACAGCAAAGCCTCTGCCTGCCTCGCCTGCACGGGCTGCCTCGATGGAAGCATTGAGTGCCAGCAGGGATGTCTGGTCAGCCACGTTGGTGATCAGTTCGGTGATGGAATTCATCTGGGACGTGGTCTCACGGAATACTTCCAGGGCACTTGCTACGTCTTTACCTGCTCTGTCTACTTCGCTGGTCAGCTGGTTCATCCTGGTGATGTTCTGCTGACCGCCTTCTACGGCATCTATGGATTCCTTCACGTTGCCGCCGATAGTGCCGGCTGCCTGTTTCACATCATCGATATGGCTCTGGATCTCTTCTGTCTTGATCAGCTGATTCTGTACAGCATCAGCAGACTCCGCCGTACCGGCATTCACTTCATTCATACTCAAAAGCGTCTGGTCGGTGGATTCTTTCAACGTTACCATTTCTTCTGAAATCCGTCCGATGGCATCCGTCATCCTGCCGGAGATCATCAGGATCTCAGAGAGCATATTTTTCTCACGTTCCTGCTCGATATAAAGTCTGCACAATCTGATCTGCTGGAATTTTCTTGTAGAGTTTGCCACAACAACCAGACATACCGCTGTCAGCGTCATCAGAACCGCGCGCATGGGCAGGGTCGTGGAAGTGGTTTCATTGACATTTCCCTTGGCAAACTGTATGCCCACATAGATGAAATTCTCGATGGCTGCGCCGATACTGCAAAGCGCCGTATATTTCACATCACCATACAGGGTTACAACCACGAGGATCGGGATCACATACATAAATACAATATCAATATCAGAGGTAAAAAGAATGACGGTATAGAGGATCGCAAACCCGACCCCAACGACATGCATGACAAGACCGGAATTCTTATCCTTGAGATAAAACAGCCAGCAAAGCACAATTGGCGCAATGGCCAGGATCAGTGTGACCGTACCAACACCTGCCGGCGCCAGTTTCATAGCCATGACTGCAATATACGTAAATGCGATCAAACCGCAGAGCACGGTCAGTATCACAGTCGCAATCTTGTTTGCCATCGCAATCTCGTTTATATTCACGAGTTTCTGCCTTTGCTCATCCGTCAGGTTTTCCACCAATTTGTTTGTGCTATCGTTCATAAACGCCCCCGTTCCGGAATACAGACATTGTTTCCTGCCTGTTTCCCCATAATATTTGCCCATGTAACATCACACAACACAATTGTATTTTATCAAATACAGCCTACCGTGACAACCCTATACTTATTTTTATTCACGATTCTTCCCGTTTATTCGTCCGATTATTCACTTATATTTTAGGGATCCTGTATCATGATTTCATATGGGTAAACAAAACGTCATGCAATCTCTGCCGTGATCATAAACGCTTTTGTATACCCCTTCATGATCGGATATGTGGACAGTTCTTTGTTTTGTAAAAGCCGCAGGCGAAAACCATGCAGGTCCATGATCTTTTTGGCAATGGAGGAACCGAGTCCGCTCCCGCCCTTGCTGTTTCTGGAACTGTCACCCATCATAAAAGGCTCGAAAATGTGCTCTGCCACTTCCTTTTCAATCGGTTTTCCGCTATCGGCGATAAAGATCCGAAGGTCATCCTCCATGGTTACAGCCACACAGACCCTGGTGCCCGGTTCATTATGGCGGATCGCATTGGTCAGAAGGTTGTGGATGCTGCGTGAAAACTGCACCCTGTCAAGTTCAAGGTCACACCGTCTCTCCGGGATTTCCACTTCCAGTTCCATCCCCGCTTCTTCAAAATCACCAAAGGCTTCTGCCACCATCATCCGCAAAAGCTCGCACACATCTGTTTTCTCTTTTTTCAGCTGGAATCCTTCGGAATCTGTTTTCACATAGGAAAAAAGCAGTTCGATCAATTCATTCATCCGCCCTGACTTTCGCATGATGCCGTCTAAATACTCATCTTCTTTGTCCTTCGGCACCATATGATCGTGCAATGCCTTCGCATATCCATTTACCGTTGTCATAGGCGTGCGCAAATCATGGGCAATATCAGAGAGCATAAGGTTTCTTTTTTTCTCATACAAAAGACGCTCCTGTTGCTGCTGCGCCGCTATGATACTAAACTGTCTGACCACGGTTTTGGCATATAAATAGGCGCCGATGACCATCGGCAAAACGACCATCAGAATGCAGCCAAGCAGGATCAAAAGAAGAAGGAATTGTTTAGGTTTTCCCATACCGGTCAGCAGATCAGCAGTCCACTCGTTTTGCGTAATGGCTGCTGACGAACCGGATGCATCTGCCTTGCCCCTAACCGGCAGTTTTTCCGCAATAAAACCGATCACGGATGTGATCCACTTTTGAAAACGTCCGGGAAGCAGGAACTGAAACAGTTCCAAAACAATGGTGCTCAGGATCAAAGCCACCAGCGCAAAAACGCCATTGATCCCAATCCGTCCGGGCGTTGCGCCCGCAAAGAAAAAACTGTTGATAAATGGAATGATCACACTATTGATCAGACCGGTCACGCCCATCTCTACGAGACTGACGATGATCATGACCAGGAGAAAACGTTTAATAAGAAATGTCTGAAATTCTTTTAAAGTCGTATCCATAACCTGTATTACACTTCCAGCCGGTAACCAAGGCCTCGCATGGTTTTGATATACGCCGACGGATCCTCAGAAAGTTTTCCGCGGAGTTTGGAGATACATACCATGATATTATTATCTGCGATGATAAACTCCTCACCCCATGCGTACTCATAAATCTGCTGTTTTGTAAATACTTTTCCCGGGTGGGACATGAAAAGCTCCATGATCTTATATTCCACGCTGGTCAGCTGGATAGGTGATCCGTCTTTTTTCAGCTGGCAGGTTTCCGGATCCAGGGACAGATCTCCGGCAGTTAGCAACTGCTTACTTTCCGCACCACTGCCCAGGGAATAAAATCTTCTCATATTGGACTGCACTCTGGCAACCGCCTCCAGGGGATTGAAGGGTTTGGACAGGTAATCATCTGCACCGAGATTGAGTCCCAATATCTTTTCGGAATCCGCATCTTTTGCCGACAGGATCAGCACCGGAATGTTGCTCTGTTCCCTCAGTTTTCGAAGGACCTGATAGCCGTCAATCTTCGGCATCATGATATCCAGAACACACATATCGGGTTTCACAGAGGAAAGCAGGCGGAGCGCCTCCGCCCCGTCTGCTGCCTCGATCACTTCATAGCCTTCATTTTCCAGATACAGTTTTAACAGTTGCCTGATCTCTGCCTCATCGTCTGCAATTAAGATCTTGTGTTTCATTATGGTCCCTCAGCTTATCAGAATATCTGTCTATGGTCTATGTCGTATATCTGTATGAAATCGTATCTTTAATTCTCATTAATACTGCTGTTGCCGGTCACATCTGCATCAGCCTGCACGTCTGCGCTGACTTCTTCGATCATGGGCGTTTCTTCAACAACTGCTGCTGCGTCACTTACGAAATCTGTCTGCTCTGCTGCTGCATTTTCTGCCATATCATTGTAGAAGTATTCAGGCTGCTCCTCCTTATCCTTCAGAGCATCATACAGTGCTGCATTGGTTGCATTGATGTAAGGATTTACGTAGAAGATGGAAAGGATGCCGCAGGTCAGGATGGATAACAGGTTCCAGCCGATGAAGGAAAGATCCAGCACGAATGCTTTCCACTTATTTCCTCTCATCATTTCACGGCTCTTTGCAAATACTTCCTTCTTGGTCATTTCAGGATGCTCTGCCAGAAGGTAAGGGATCATCCGATACTCATAAGACTTGATGATACCGGGGATGATGAAGAGCATGCCCCAAAGGGTGATATACAGATCACGGAAGAACATTGTCTTTGCTACGTTTAAGTAGCCGTGATCAAAAGCGTACAGTACATTGGAACCGATAGCTACGGGTTCGTCTAAGTTCTTGGTAAAAAATCTGTTGCAGCCGACTTCAAGGGGATCCAGCACGAATGCTGAGATTGCAAATCCGAGTGCCATGGCGATGAACAGGATCAGCAGTCCGAAGATCACTGCTACAACGATCACGAATACGATTGCTCCGCCGGTCATGTCATCTGCAAAATCAGCCTTGAAATCGAAATGATCTTTGTCGAGTTCTTTTAAGATATCAGAGCCGTTAATAACAATGGCGCCTTCTTCTTTGGCTTTTTCCAGATCTTCTTTTGCATCGTCCAGATCTTCTTTCGCGTCGTCCAGGTCTTCTTTTGCATCATCCAGGTCTTCCTGAACCTCGCCGA
>JAFZNL010000144.1 GCA_017550925.1 Lachnospiraceae bacterium
AACTACTTGAAAGAAGCCAGGAATATGGCTGCTTATCATCATGAAAGATGGGATGGCAAGGGATATCCGGAAGGGATCCATGGAGAAGTGATCCCCTTATCTGCCCGGATCATGGCGGTGGCGGATGTGTTTGATGCGCTGACATCGCCCCGAGTATATAAGCCGGCATTTCCTTTGGAAAAAGCGCTGGCGATCCTGGAAGAAGGAAAAGGCACACAGTTCGATCCGAAGTGTGTAGAAGTATTTATGGAGTCACTGCCGGAAGTAAAACTTGTCCTGAGCAAGTATAATCCGGAGACGTAATGGGAGGTTGTCCGTGAGGATAAAAAGCAGGAAAATTTTATATGCCATAACGCTGGCATGCATTTTTCTCCTGACCGGGCTTTTGATGCTGCCGGTAAAGGCAGAGGAGGATGATTTTCCCCAGGGTGGCGGGTATTGTGTCACCGGACAGGTGGAAGATGCATTATATACGACGCAGGTTTATGATTCGTCCAACGGTCTGTCTGCATCGGAGGCAAATTATATCCTCGGTGCATCGGACGGCTATATCTGGGTGGGTGCCAACAGCGGCGTTATGCGTTTTGACGGAAATAACTTTACAAGGATGGATACGGCCGAAGGTCTGACCAATGCCATGGCCCTGTTTGAAGACAGCCGGGGGAGGATCTGGGTCGGTACGAATGATAACGGCGTCGTGGTCATTGACGGCGAGAAAAGGACCCATATTACCTATAAGGACGGATTGCCTTCGTCCACCATCTGCTGTTTTGCAGAGGATAATGACGGATATGTATATATCGGAACCGCAACAGGTATATGCTGTGCTGATAAGAATCTGAAACTGAGACAGATCGGGAATGAAAGGCTCACGGAAGAGCGCATCCTGAAGATGGAATCGGATAAAAATGGCCGCATTTACGGACAGACCAAGAGCGGGCTGATCTTTTTGATCGAATATCGGATCGTAACGGAAATATACAGCAGTGAGGAACTGGCAGTCGAGAAGATCACGACCATCCTGGTGGATCAGAATACGCCCGGTAAGGTATACATGGGAACAGAAGGAGACAGTGTCTATTACGGGGACTTTGGTGCCCACAGTTTTAAAATGAACACCATCGATGTCAGTCCGCTATTTGGCGTACATTGGCTCAGTCATGATTGCGGACGGGTCTGGGTTGCCTCTGCCGATAAGGCCGGGTATTTAGATGAGCATCGCAGGTTTCATCAGATCGAGGATCTGCCCTTTGACAGCGGGATTGAAATGATGACATCCGATTATCAGGGGAATATGTGGATCGCTTCCTCCAGTCAGGGCATCGTGAAGATCGTGACAAACCATTTTAAGGATGTCATGCGGGAGGCAGGTTATACCGGAGAAGTCGTGAATGCGGCCTGCCTGTATAAAGACAGGATCGTGATCGGTACAGACCACGGACTGAAGATCATTGAAAAGGACGGCACCCCCCTGGAAAACAAGATCACGGAGCTTTTAAAGGATACCAAGGTGAGTTGTCTTGCAAAAGGACATACAAAGGATCTGTGGATCGGGACCTATAGCAACAATATGGGTCTGATCCATGTGGACAGGCACTGGGCCATCAGTCAATTTACCATAGAAAAGGGGTTGCCGGATAATGAGATCCGGGATGTGAGGGTACAGAGCGACGGACAGGTCCTGGTAGCGACAAACGGCGGAATGGCCATAATCTCCAACGGAAGCGTCAAACGAACAGTTGGCGCGGAAGACGGGCTGAAAAACACCTTCTTTCTGGCGGTGGAACAGGGCAAGAACGGGATCATGTATGCCGGAACGGACGGCGACGGCATGTATGCCATTGATAAGACCGGTGTCCACAGGATCGGCAGGGATGACGGTCTGACCAGTGATGTTATCATGCGCATTAAAAGGGATGATGAGCGTGGCGTTTACTGGCTGGTTACCTCCAACTCCATTGAATATATGAAGGAGGGCCAGATCAGGCAAGTGACCACATTCCCCAGCAGCAATAACTACGACCTGTTTTTTGACAGCAGCGATCATATGTGGGTCGTATCTTCCATAGGCCTATATAAAGTCCATGTGGATGATATGCTGCAGGATATGGTGACAGACTATAACTTATATACGGAAGACAGCGGAATGACGGGTCTTCCCACGGCACAGGGACACAGCATCCTCAATGATAACGGAAATTTGTATATTCCGGTCAGGAACGGATTGTGCAGTGTGAATATCGAGCATTTTTCCCAGGAAAGGATCCCGATCAAGGCTGATATCAGCTCCATTTACTGTGGCGATGAAAGGCTTGTGCCGGATAAGGCCGGTAATGTAACGATACCCGCTTCCGGCGGAAGGATCCGTATCATGCCGGCGGTTTTGGATTATTCCCTTTTGAATCCCAGGGTTTCCGTCTATATGGAAGGAAAGGAAGAGGAAGGGATCACGGTGAAAAGAAGCGATCTTTCACCGGTGGAATATACAAACCTTGACTACGGTAATTATGTGCTGCATGTCCTGGTCACAGATGACGCGGGCAAGACGGAGCTGGCCAATGAAGTGATCCGGTTCACGAAAGAGCCGCAGCTGCTGGAGATGCCGGTAGTTCGTTTTCTGTCCTTCCTCATCGTAGTCCTTGCCGCCGGCCTGTTTGTATGGCGTTTTATGACGACCACCGTTATCCGCAGGCAGTACGAGGAGATCAGACAGGCCAGGGATGAAGCACAGCGTGCCAATTCAGCAAAATCCAGATTCCTTGCAAATATGTCCAGGGAGATCCGGACGCCCATCAATACCATTATGGGGATGAATGAAATGTCCATGCGGGAAGATTCCACGAATGTTCCCCAGCCCTATTTCATGTCCATGATGAATTATGCCTTTGATATCAGAAATGCATCGCAGTCGCTCCTGACACTGGTCAATGACCTGCTGGATATCACGATGATCGAGTCCGGCAAAATGAATCTGACCGAGCAGGAATATGACCTTCGGGAAATGCTGCGGTATATTGTCTCTACGATAAAAACACGCAGCATTGAAAAAGACCTGACCTTTGAGGTGAAGGTGGATGAAATGCTGCCCAGCCGCCTGTACGGCGATCAGGGGAAACTGCGGCAGATCATCCTGAATCTGCTGACCAATGCTGTGAAGTATACCGAAAACGGCGGATTTACATTTACTTTCGATATGGATGCGCGGGAAGATGAGATCTGCTTCCTTCGTATCTGTGTGAAGGATACCGGCATCGGGATGAAACCGGAAGAGATGGAAAAACTCTTTAAGGCCTACGAGGATCTGGATGAGCAGGAGATCAGTCATATCAACGGAAGCGGCCTTGGGCTTGATATCTCCTATCGGTTCGCACAGCTCCTTGGCGGCAGCCTGACCTGCGAAAGTGTCTATGGGAAAGGATCAGAGTTTACGCTGGTCGTACAGCAAAAGAGCGCATCCAAGACACCACTGGGGCCTTTCGAAGAATACGATGATAATGCCGTCAAGGGTCCTTATGTACCGCTTTTTGTGGCACCGGATGCAGATATCCTGATCGTGGATGACAATCCCATGAACCTGACGGTGATCAAAAACCTGCTCAAGAGCACAAGGGTCTTTGTATCAACGGCGTCAAACGGTCAGGAATGCCTGGAAAAGATCGGCGATACCAAATTTGATGTGGTGCTGCTGGACCACATGATGCAAGGCATGGATGGCGTGGAAACCTTAGAGCGGATCCGTGAGAACAATCCGGATCTTCCGGTCTATGCCATGACGGCCAATTCCCTGCTGGGCGAGGAATTTTTTACGGAAAAGGGCTTTAACGGATGTCTGCAAAAACCCATTGACAGCCGGGAACTGGAAAAGATCATCATGCGGCATCTGCCGGAGGAAATGATGGAAAAACCATCTGAGATTGCCATGAGTCAGGAGCCGAAAGAAATACCGCCTGAGTATCAGTGGATCCGCGAAGTAAAGGAGATCGATCCGGAGGAAGGCGTCAAAAATGCCGGCAGCGTTCCGGGTTATATCTTTGCACTGACATTGTTTATGGATACCATCGATCATAACATTGCGGCTATCCGGGAAGCACTGGAACAGAATGATCTGAAACAGTATACCGTGAAAGTGCGTGCCGTGAAAAGTTCTGCAAGGATCATCGGCGCAAAGAATCTTATGGAACTGGCCGCGAAACTGGAAAATGCGGGCAAGAAGGAAGACCGAAAAGTGATAGATGCCTGCAGTAATGAGATGCTGTCCATGTATGAAGCGTTTAAGGAAAAACTGGCAAGGCTGCATGAAATGCAAAAGCCCGCCGGGTGATGGGAACATAACATGTATGATCTGATAAGGACACACCAACTGAATATCATGTTGTTTTTATGCGGTTCCTGCGGTGTCATGGTCTTTCTGCTGATGATCACCAGATTTTTGACAAAAAGCAGAAAGAGTATTCTGATCGCCATGGAGCTGATCGCATTTTTCCTGCTGTGGTTTGACAGACAGGCATATATCTATGCGGGAAATCCCACGGAAAAAGGCTATGTCATGGTACGGGTCAGCAATTTTATGGTGTTCTTTTTAACATCGGCCATTGTCTTTGGCTTCAATCTGTACCTGACGGATCTGCTTTTGCATGAGGGGGAAATGGAAAAACAGCCGCGGATCCTTTCGGTGGTGGGATCCATGTCGGCCCTGGGGATGGTCATGGCGGTCATCGCCGCATTCACGGATCTGTATTATTATTTTGATGAGACCAATACCTATCACAGAGGCCCGGGATTTCTGATCGCCTATATCATTCCGGTGATCTGCCCGCTGATGCAGTACATTGTTATTGCAAAGAATAAAAAAGCGTTCAGCAGGATCATCTATATTTCGCTGAATCTGTACATTTTTGTACCCATCATCTGCGGCCTTATCCAGATCAAAGCCTATGGGATCTCCATCGTCAATATGGCCATGGTGGCGGTTTCGGTATCGCTATACATTTTTACTTATGTGGATATCAATGACAGGGTGGTTCATATGCATGAACTTCAGCTGTCAAACGCTGTTCAGCAAAAAGAACGGATGGAAAGGCTGTTTGAACAAACGGCCGGGGCATTTGTATCGGCAGTGGAAAAAAAGGACAGTTTTGCAAGGGGGACTTCCATACGGATCGCCGAATATGCAAGAAGAGTTGCCGAGTACGCCGGAAAGACGCCCGAGGAGTGCGAGAAGGTTTTCTTTGCAGCGCTGCTTCACGATGTGGGGCTGATCGGCATTCCGGACCGTGTGATCAAAAATGAGAGCGATCCGGATAAGTGGGATCAGGAAACCATGCATAAAAAACCGATGATCGGTTACGAGATCCTCTCGGGCATTACGGAGTATCCTTATCTTGCCCAGGGGGCCCGATATTCCCATGAACGTTACAACGGAACCGGTTATCCTGATGGACTGAAAGGAGATCAGATTCCGGAGATCGCAAGGATCATAGCAGTGGCAGATGCCTATGTGACCATGACGACAAAAAAACGCTACCGGGATGCGAAACCGGATTTTCTGGCGAGGGAGGCCTTTATCAAGGGAGCGGGAGAATCCTTCGATCCGTTCTATGCAGATATCATGGTCAAGATCATTGATCAGGGCAGCAATGCCAGCCAGGAAGATGAAGGCCCGATCATGGAGACCAGGATCGAGTGCAGAACCTACAGGGAGCAGGTAACCCTGGGTATCCCGGTGGAGCAGGAGATACGGAAGATCACCTTTGTTTCCGAGGGCATGGCAGATGCAAAAGAGTGCTTTTGTACGCCGGCCATCATCCTGTTTGATGCTTATGATCAAAGAGTCCATGAAAATGAAAAGATGATCGAAGCGTCTCACTACCTTGAGTATGGGGAACTCTGGTTTGATCAGCACAGCATCAGCACAGAAGCAAGAAAGATCGAGGAAAAGGAGATCCCTGACCGGATCGCCGAAAAGCGTGATGATGGAAAGAAACAGTTTGAGATCATAGCGGGACGTATCGAT
Organism: Lachnospiraceae bacterium; assembly: GCA_017550925.1. Classification (GTDB taxonomy): domain Bacteria; phylum Bacillota; class Clostridia; order Lachnospirales; family Lachnospiraceae; genus RGIG7926. Next base: position 6,014 of record JAFZNL010000144.1, read on the forward strand.
GACCATCTGCATCTCATCATGCGTTCGGAAGACTATGCGAAGGAAGTGATCGTGGCGATCAAGAGCATATCCAATGCTTCCTATATCGGACTGACCGGAGAAAACTGTATCCTCAGTGAGATCGCGGTAGAAACCACAGGTGAGAAGGTGCAGTCCGGCGATATTCCCAGGATCGTTCAGCCCGTGGACTTTACAGACCATCTGGAAGGAGATATCAAGAATATACAGGTCAATATGCCGCGGTCAGCATCTACGGAAGGCATTGATATCACCGGTAAGATGGAAGTGCAGTTCCATGCACAGACGCTGCCCGGAGCCGTTCTGGTATGGCACTGCCCGTATATCATCCTCTTTTATTCCGAAGACGGAACTGTGGGAGGACCGGGTTACCTTGAGTATAACATGATCAAGATGAGCGGTGAGGACCAGGGCGACGGAGAGTTCGCGCGCAATCACTTTGTGATGGAGCGAAAGAAGGAATTCCCCGGCTGGGAGGTCTGGAAGGAAGTGAGCAAGAAGGGCATCGAATGTAATCTGATCCTTGAAAAGAAAGGGGATCAGGTTTTCCTGAAAACCGAGAATCAGGGTATCTATATAGAAAACACCACAACCTTTACGCAGGTGCCGCCGAAAGTGTATGTGGCCCTGACCGGAGATCAGGTGGCACTGACGGATATCCGGGTGAACCGATATTAAATGACGTTGTTTTCTGTCGCAGGAAGACCGGTATGAACAGGAAGACCGGGATATAAGCAGTGACTTCGTATAAAGTCCGGTATGACAATACGAAGTCGGGATAATCATTCATGGTAGTGTAAAGTCCGGTGTGAAAAGCCGGAGCGAAAAACAACTGATATATTCAGGAGGATCAAACATGAACGCAAAAGAAATTCTACACCGCATTGACCACACAGCCTTAAAGGCCTTTACCACCTGGGAGGACATCAAAAAGCTCTGCGAAGAAGCGATCAAATATGAGACGGCTTCCGTCTGCATTCCCCCTGCCTATGTAAAAAAGGTAAAGGAAACCTTCGGCGATCAGCTCAGGATCTGCACGGTGATCGGATTCCCTCTGGGCTATCAGACCACACCGGTGAAGGTTTTTGAGACGGCGGATGCCCTTGAAAACGGTGCAGATGAAATCGACATGGTCATCAATGTCTGTGATGTGAAAAACGGCGAGATCGGCAAGGTAGAGCAGGAAATCGCACAGATCAAGCGGGTTTGCGCAGACCATATTCTGAAGGTGATCGTGGAAACCTGTTATCTGACCACCCAGGAAAAGGAAGCTCTTTGCCATGCAGTGACCAATGCCGGCGCAGATTATATCAAGACCTCCACAGGATTTGGCACCGGCGGCGCCACCAAAGAGGATATCGAGCTCTTTGCCATGCAGATCGGCTCGAATGTGAAGATCAAGGCGGCCGGTGGTATCAATACAAGAGAAGATATGGAGACACTGATCGCCGCAGGAGCAGACAGATTGGGCTCTTCACGGGGGGTCAGCGTACTGGCCGGAGACTGATATTTTTTTCACAAAATCTCCCTTGACTTTACAGGCAAGAAAAATTATACTGATGAATTGAGAGCAAGCGCCATAAGTGATCCGAATGGAAGGAAAACAGAGGCGTGCAATATAAAATATTCTAAAGAAAAGGAGCAAAAAGATGGCAATTGATTTAACCAAGTATGGCATCACAGGCACAACTGAGATCGTGTACGACCCTTCTTATGAAATGTTGTACGAAGAGGAAATGAAGCCGGAGCTGGAAGGCTACGACAAAGGACAGCTTACCGAGCTGGATTCCGTAAACGTTATGACCGGTATCTACACCGGACGTTCCCCGAAAGACAAATTCATCGTTGATGATGCAACTGCACACGATACTGTATGGTGGACTTCTGAGGAGTATCCGAACGATAACCATCGTGCAA
>JAFZNL010000145.1 GCA_017550925.1 Lachnospiraceae bacterium
CAGAATAACAACAATAATTGACAGAACGGATGGCAGGCAGCATGAAAGCCGTCTGAAGATATGAAATATGAGAAGTGCCAGGGCGATTGTCCGCCGGCGAAACAGGGCCGGGCGGGGAGTCGTCGTTGGTGCGTAAAACGGAAGGAATATAAGAGAGGAATATCGTAAACCTTATGAGACTGATTCCGGGAAAAACAAAAGTCAGAATTGAATTATTCAAAGGTGTGTCGATCGGTGACGTTGTGGTGGTAACCTTAGGGGCCGCGCTGGTCATCCTTTTCGCCATCTCCTCTCTTCCCTGGAAGATCGGTATCTGCATCGCCATTGCATTTATCACCTTTTTCCTGGTGCTGAGGATTGATGATGAATCCAACTACACCTTTGTTTTGAGAATGCTGAAATACCTGGTCCTTCCGAGGCGGTTTTACAGAGTGTATACGGACAAGATGCTTCTGGATAAGGCAAGCGGAAAACTCCGTGAGGAAGTGATCGAAGAATACCGGAAGGAAAATGAGGGGAGAAAAAAACGCAGAAAGAAAAAGGAAGCGCCGGAGGATGCCGGGGAGCAGCCGGCTGATGATCAGATCCCGGGAGATGATATCGACCTGGATTCTCTCGGAGAAAAACTGATCAGCGAAACAGAGAAAAATCTGTTATATCCGAACCCTGACACAGAGGATCAGGAGAATATGGAAAACCGGGAGGATACGGACCTGCCGGATCTTTCTGATGTTACGGGTGTTTGGGATGAAGACCTTTCGGAGATCACGGAAAATCCAAAGGCAGAGCAAAGCGAGACCGCGGTGGCAGCGGACGAAGGGGAAGAAACAGCCGGTGAAGAGGGGATGGCCCCGGCCGGAGAGGATCGGGCTGTTTTTGAAGAAGAAACGACAGCCGGAGAAATGGCTGCGCCGGAGCAGGATGCAGAGCCGGTGCTGACGGAAAAAGAAAAAAAGAAAGCCCTGAAGGCCCTGATCAAAGAGGAAAACCGGATCTTAAAGAGCAAAACGGCAACCGAGGAAGAGAAAAATGCCGTTTGGCAGGCGCGGGCAGACAGATCGGCGCTGAAGAAAAAAGAGCGTGAAGAGGCAAAGGAAGAGGCCGGCGGCTCCGGTGAGTTTATGGAGAATCTTTCTGCCTTTACGGATATCAAAGAAGATTTCATCGAATATGACGGAAAATACTATGGCAGCGTGATCGAGATCGATCCTCTGGAGTTTCGCTTTTTCTCAAAGCACAGAAGAAATAACTCCATCGAAAACTGCCTGGGAAAAATCCTTCGAAGTGTACAGGAAGGCGAATATGCCAATATTGTCAAGATCGACCGTCCGGTCATGTATGATGATTATATGGCAAGAGAGTACGGCCGCCTTGACCAGCTGAAAGCGTCCTACGAAAGCGGCATGCTTTCCGAGGATGAGTTAAAAGCCCGTGTGGAGATCCTCTATGACAGGATCAATAACCTGACGGATATGTGTTTTGAGAACAAGGTGATAACGCCTTTCTATTATCTTGTCCTGTTTGAAAAGGACAAAGGCCGTCTGAACCTGATCACCTCCAATGCGCTCCATTATCTGTCCCAGGGCGAGATGACCGCAAGAAGACTGGGAACAAGGGATATTGCGGTTTTCCTGAAATATACAAACCAGTTGGATTTTGAAGAACGTGAGATCGACAGGATCGCGCCGGAGGATTACGCCCAGTGGGCAATGCCCGAGATGGTAAAGATCAAATTCCGGGACAGCGTGGTTTCCAACATCCTGACCCATACCTACAGGGTTGTCAGCTATCCGACCCTGGTCGGGGATGCATTTATGGCCGGCGTTATGTCCATCCCGGGTACCAAGGTGGTCTTAAAGGCAACCCCCGTTGACCGGACAAAAGCCATCACCGGTGTTGACCGTGCGCTACAGGAACTCAGAAGCCAGTATTCCAATACAAATATTGACTCCAAACTCATCGAACTGGGTCAGCATATCACATCCCTGTCCACCCTGCTTTCTACGCTGCAGGGCGACAATGAGATGCTGATGGATGTCAATGTCTATGTGACAGCCTACGATATTGCGGCAACCAGGATGGACCTGTCCATCAATGCCCCGAAAAAAAGTTCCCTTCCCATTATCGGAGAGATGGACAAGATCGTGCGCCAGATGTGGTCGGAAGCAAACATCCGGCTGGGCCGCATGGATTTTGACCAGTTAAACGGCTTTATCGCATCCCAGGTTTCCGCCTATGACCCGATGAAAAAACTGGCAAGGGGCATTCCTTCCAATTCCGTGGCTGCCGCCTTCCCCTGGATCTACTCCCATATTTCAGATCAGCAGGGTTTCAAGATGGGTTCGGCAGAAGGCGTTCCCGTATTTATCGACTTCTTCCGCAGGGATGATGAGCGTATCAATTCCAACATGGTGATCATCGGTAAGTCCGGTTCCGGTAAATCCTATGCCACCAAATCGCTCCTTTCCAACCTGGCGGCAGATGATGCCAAGATCTTTATCTTAGACCCGGAGAATGAGTATCAGGAGCTTGCAAATAATCTGCACGGCAAGATCATAAACGTAGGAAATGCGCAATACGGAAGACTGAACCCGTTCCATATCATTACGGCGCTGGATGATGATGAAGAGGAGCAGACAGAAGGCGCAGCGGCTGCAGTCACCGGCAGTTTTGCAACCCATCTGCAGTTTTTGGAGGAGTTCTTCAGGCAGATCCTTCCGGATTGTGAGAAGGACGCGCTGGAATACTTAAACTCCCTGGTGGAGAGAATGTATACCAATCGCGGCATCTACGCGGAAACCGATCTATCCGCTTTTGAACCTGAGGATTATCCGATCTTTGACGATCTGTATGACGAGGTCCTGGCGGAATTTGAAAGGACGGAGAATGAGTATCTGCGTACCATGCTGCGTACCCTGATCAATTATATTGCGAAATTCTCCACCGGCGGCCGCAATGCCAACATCTGGAACGGTCCGTCCACAGTCACAACGGATGAGAACTTTACCGTATTTAACTTTCAGTCCATGCTGTCGAACCGCAATACCACCATTGCCAATGCGCAGATGCTGCTGGTACTGAAATACATTGACAATGAGATCATTAAGAACAGGGAATACAATACCAGATATGGTCTGAACCGTAAGATCGTTGTTGTGATCGATGAGGCCCATGTCTTTATTGACGAGAAATTCCCCATCGCACTTGACTTTATGTTCCAATTGGCGAAACGTATCCGTAAGTACAACGGTATGCAGATCGTCATTACTCAGAACATCAAGGACTTTGTGGGCAGCGAAGAGTTGGCAAGAAAATCCACCGCCATCATCAACGCCTGCCAGTACAGCTTCATTTTTGCGCTGGCACCCAATGATATCCACGACCTTTGCAAGCTGTACGAAAAGGCCGGCGGGATTAATCCTAACGAACAGGAACAGATCATGCAGGCACCCCGCGGACAGGCATTTACCGTGCTTTCCGCCAGCAGCCGTTCCACCTTCCAGGTGGAGGTTCCGCCCACCCTTGTGGACATGTTCCAGCAAAAAGAATATATCTCCCACTACTTTGTAGGTGATGAGGGATATCAGAACTGGGAAAACTATGTTGCAGCCAGCAGATCCACCCACGATCTTGCGGTTGCTACCAACAAGGCAGTGGAAGAAAAGAAGAAGGAAAACAAGCCCGCCAAGAAGGCGGTTACCTTCAGTATCATTTCCGAAGAAGAGCTGGCAGCGCAGAAGCTTGCTGCATCCCGGTCTGCTGACGCGCAGGCTGATGAGTCGGTTACCTTCAGCATCGGGACCGAGGAAGATGCGAAGGCATCAGCTCTTTCGGATCAGGAGATGGATCTGGATCCCATGCTGCTGGATGATGATATGTCTGATGATGAGTTTGATGCAATGATCGCGGAGATGGCAGCCAAGAAAGCTGCTGCAGGTATCCCGCAGGACGAAGAAGCTGATGGCAGCGAAAGCGTCTATCATTCCGATATGGTGGCAGCGGAAGATACGGGACTTGTGCAGCAAGCCGTATCCATAAGCCAGGTTGCTGATGAAAAAGACGATGTGTCTGCAGATGATGATGATGTAACAGGCTATGCAGCTGAAGGAGCAGCAAGGACAGCAGCGGCAGCGCCTGCCGCCACAAGATCCGGCAGACAGTATAAGGGTCAGATGGCAGGAGGAATGCCGGCTGCAGCGAAGATATCCGGTTTTGGCATGACCGATGCGGATCTGGAAGTGGATGCCCTCAGAAGAGAATTGATGCTGGAGAGAAACCGGTTAGAGTCCGAGCGGCTGGAAACCCAGAGAAAGACAGTGGAATTAGAGAAGGCAGCCCTGGAAGCGCAAAAGAATGCAGGTATCCAGGATGCGGTATTAAAGCTGGGCGAGATGCTGCAGCTGATGCAGCAGCAGCTGATCCTGACGCAGACCAACATGACGAATGCGGTTCCGGGAGCATACGCTTCTATGCAGGTTCCCGGTACATCACCTGCGTCGCCGCTTCATCTTGCCGCGGCGGTACAGGCAGCGGGTCCTTCTTCCGGTATTCCGGATACGACAGCAGCCCTTGCAGCAGGGGCAGCAGCTATCAGTGCGGCAACTGCAGAGACCAGCCGCAATATGGAACTGGCTGCGGCAATGATCACGGATACAGACGAAGAGGAAACCGATTCAATGTTTACAACCGGGCAGGATGAAGAAACGTCAGGTGACGATGATATCTTCGGTCTTGGTTCCCTGGATGAGGAAGAGGATGCGGAAAGATTTTCTGATGAAGACGACGATATCTTCGGTCTTGGTTCCCTGGAGGATGAAGAGGAAGAGGAAAGATTTTCTGATGAAGATGATGATATCTTCGGCTTTGGGTCTTCTGATGATGACGATGATGAGGAGGGCGTAGAACTTCCTGATATCCATATTGATGAGCTGGATGAGGACAGCCTCGTGGATCTGGATGAGTTTGAGGATGACGAAGACGAGGATGAGGACGAAGAAGACGAAGATCTCTGGGGAGACGATGATGACGATGAGGAGGATCTCGATCTTCCGGATGAAGATGAATTTGAGAAATTCCTCTTTGGAGACGATGACGATGACGAGGATGAGGACGAAGACGACGATG
>JAFZNL010000146.1 GCA_017550925.1 Lachnospiraceae bacterium
CATATGATTCTACTAACTTCAACTATAATGACAAGCCTGTTACCTCTCTGAACTGGATGGGGGCGCTTCCCGATGATCTCAGGATCACAGATATCAGCATTCCGGGAACCCATGACGCAGGAACCTGCTGGGTTCATTCGGATCAGGATCACTCAAGTGATCAGCGGTATTATATTAATGAGCTCCTGAATGCAGGCGTGCGCCATTTAGATATACGTACTGGCCTGGATGGTGATAAAAATATAAGGATCGTCCATTCCGATCACCATTGTCTGAACAAAGCAGGTGATGATATTTCCATGGATGAGCTTATGAGCTGGATCACAGATTTTCTGGACACGAATAAAACGGAAACTGTGGTATTCCAAGTAAAGATGGATAAACAAGGCTCTGAGTGTGAAAGAAAGACTTTTGAATACCTCAAGGCCATGGCAAAGAAGGGAAACAGCTATATCTGGTCCGGAGATCATGTTCCGACATTAAAAGAAGTGCGCGGCAAGATCGTTATCATCAGCCGGCTGGATCTGGAGGACCTTGGCGGTGAAGAAAAGGGCTACACATTTAAGACCACCGTGGATGGCAAACCCGCCATTTGGGGATTCGACTGCCATGACTGGAGAGAATCGAAGGACCATGCAACAGATCTGGCGGCTTCGGGTGCTGACTTTGAAGTCTGGACGCAGGATGACTACGGTCACATGGCCGGCGAAAAAAAGAAATACATAAAGGGTGCTCTCCTCGGCACGGATGATCGCGGAAACAGTACGCTGGATCGGTATATCGACGCGAAGAAGGCTGGAAAGCATGCATGGGTCTTCAATTACACCAGCACTTCGTCCGGGCAGAGACACGTACCGTTCAATCTCTGCAAAGAGATCCATCAATGGCTCTATGACCGCAGTGAATATGACAACCCTGAGAAATTGGTATGCGGAGACACCTTTACAGGCGTCATGGCTTTTGATTTTATCGACGAGTATATGGCATCGTTTATCTACAAGACCAATTTCAGAAGGGCTTACACCACGATCCATGGCATAAGCCCGGATGGGGAAGAGCTTGTAAGGCCTTTGACTCTCTATGTTGGAGAGAGCGAAGATGCAGCTAAGCTTTTGAATGAAACCTATACAAATATACTGAAGAAGCATTTTAATGCGAATCCATATGGAATGATGGCTGCTGCAAATGGCAGCTATCTGGCAGATGTAAAACCGAAAAATCAGGAGGAACTTGACAGTGCGGCAGCCAGAGTAAGTGCAACACTGGCAGCAGAGACAGTTCCGAAGGACCTCTATGTAACCTTGTTGAAGCCGATCGAGCAGGTTGATTTTGACGTCAGCTTGCCGGTATGCGGTACAGCTGTATCCGGCAACGACCCTCAGGTTTCGGTTGTTATGAAAGGCGCAGCCGGCAGCGAGGCTGAGTACGCGTTTATCACGCAAAGTGCCGGTTCTGATGCTGCCTTTGAGGGAACGGTAGAAGGCGGAACGGCAAGGCCTGTCCGGATCAGTCTGGTTCCCCAATGGGGATACAGGTTTGACGACAGTTGCACCGTCACATCCTCCAACTTGCAGGTTACAAACAGCGAGGTGATCTCCGGTGGGAAACTCATTGTAAATGCATCGGCGCAGATCCCTCACAATACGTCATTGGTCAATGCGAAATCTGCAACCTGTACAGAGAACGGAGCAGTGGAACATTATATCTGCAATCATTGCGGTAAAGTATTCCTTGAGAAATCAGAGGGTGATAAAAGTGTGCTGGTTGAGGTCGATGCGGATCAGATAAGCATTCCTGCGCTTGGTCATAGCTGGGGAGCATGGATTGAGGACCTTCCGGCAACAGAAGATGCCGAGGGTATGCTGAAACGCACCTGCGGGCGTGAAGGCTGCGATGCAGAAGAGACACTTGAAATACCGAAGTTAAACCATGAACACGTTTTAACACATGTCTCTGAAAACAATGCGGCAAAATGCACTGAGACCGGCAATAAGGAGTACTGGGTCTGCCGGCAATGCAACACTTTCTTTGATGACGCTGAAATGACAAATCAAATCAGTGAAAGTGACACATTAACGGATCCCGGTCCACATCATTGGGGAGATGTTAAATATCATGAAGTCATGTACGGCTCCGATCTCGCTGTAATAGCATTTCGGGAGTGTGAAGACTGCGATCACGAAGACTCAGAAATTGCAATTGCAGAGATCGACTTGCTTGAGCCTACCTGTACAAAAGACGGTCACCAGTACAGAACGGCGAAGTTCGAGAATGAGGCGTTCGGTCCGTATCGCGGTGAAGATATCAAGTATGATGCGCTTGACCACAAGTGGGACGAGGGTAAGGTGACGAAGGAGCCTACCTGCAGTTCCAAGGGCGAGCGCGTGTTTACCTGTAAACGTTGCGGCGAGACCAAAACAGAAGAAATTCCTGTTGATCCTAACGCCCATAATATTTTTACAGAAGAGGATGAATCAACCAATACGGCCACATGTACGGAAGGGGGAAGAAAAACAGTATACGAGGTTTGTTCTATCTGCGAGAAGCTCATCGATACGAAGCGCGTTAAAAC
>JAFZNL010000147.1 GCA_017550925.1 Lachnospiraceae bacterium
GGAAGAGGATATCGAAAAACTCTTTGTTTCCTTCGAGCGCATTGAGGAACGCAGAAACAGGAATATCGAAGGTACCGGACTTGGTCTTTCCATTACAAGACAGCTGCTTGAGCTGATGAATTCCGAGCTCAATGTCCGTAGTGAGTACGGCGTGGGATCCACCTTCTCCTTCACCTTGAAGCAGGGGATCCGCGACCGCAAACCGGTAGGACGTTTCCGCGAGAAATATGCTTACAGCAATGAGAAGGTGAAGAAGTATCGTACCACCTTCGTTGCTCCGGATGCCAAGATCCTGGTTGTGGACGATAACGCCATGAACCTTTCCGTTGTGGAAGGACTTTTGAAGAATACAAAGCTCCAGATCGACTGTGCAAGCAGTGGTGAGGCAGCCCTTGAGATGGCAAAAGACTTAAAGTACGACATGATCTTCATGGATCACATGATGCCGTACATGGATGGTATCGAGACCCTCAAGCACCTGCGTCAGATGGAAAAATCACCGAATGTGGATACGCCGGTGATCGTACTGACGGCGAACGCTGTTTCCGGTGCGAAGGAAATGTACTTAGAAGAGGGCTTCATCGATTACATGTCCAAACCGATCCAGGGCAAGCGCCTTGAGGAAAAAATCGTACAGTATCTGCCGAAAGACAAATATGTCATGATCGAGTACGAAGACATGGAGAAAAAACTCTATGCAAACCTCTGGAAGGCTGTAGCAGACGAGATCGAGAGCGAATACAACTTTAAGAATATTGATGTTCCCACGGCAGTTGAGGCTGCTGAGGGCGACAAGGAAACCGTAGTGTTCCTGCTTTCTTCCTTCCGTGACAATGAAGAGAAGAACAGGAAAGAGATCGTAGATGCTTTTGAGAAAGAGGACTATCCGAACTACACGGTATTCGTCCATGCACTGAAGAGCACATCCAAGATGATCGGTGCCATCAATCTGTCTGATCAGGCGAAGAAACTGGAGAAGGCCGGCAAAGATGGTGATCTTGACTACATCAAAAAGAATCATGACAAGCTCATCAAGACCTATGAGAAGGTTGTGAAAGAAGTAAAGGATTACCTGAGCAAAAAGAGCGAGAATGAGGAAAAGTAAAAGCTTAGATTCATGCAAATAGGCGGATAAGCCATCCGGGCAAAGCGTCACGGATGGCTTTCCTCATTCTTAAAGACGCAACATACTGCAGAAAGGTTCACTGGCCATGGATGGAAAACTGCCTGATATTGGGGCAAAATGGAATATAAAAAACCGCTGGGTACTGCGACGACGAAGCGCTGATTACGCTGGCTTGTCGCAGAGACTGGGAATTGACCAGGTGGCAATACGAATCATGCTCAACCGCGGCATTGATACAGAAGAAGGCATGCATGATTTTTTGTATATGACACTGAAGGATCTGCATGACGGGGCGCTTTTACCTGATGTTGCAGAAGGCGTAAAGATCCTTCGGCAAAAGATCAAAGAGGCGAAACCGATCCGGGTCATGGGAGATTATGATGTAGACGGGATCACCGGAACCTATATCCTGTTCAGGGTGCTGTCATTTTTGCATCCGAAGGGAGAAGAAGGCGTTTCGGTTGATATACCGGAGCGGACAAAGGATGGATATGGCCTGAATGAACGGTTAATCAGAAAGGCCGGCGAAGACGGTATCGATACCGTGGTAACCGTGGATAACGGAATTGCTGCCTCCGCACCCATTGCACTTGCTAAAAGCCTTGGCATGACCGTCATCGTAACGGACCATCATGAGGTGCCTTATGACGAGAACGGCAAAGAGATTTTGCCAGCTGCAGATGCGGTGATCGATCCGAAACGGGAGGGATCAGATTATCCGTTCCGTGAGATCTGCGGCGCCGTTGTGGCTTTTAAGGTCTGTCAGCAGTTGATGGGAATCAGTAATGCCACCCTTTATGACCTGGTGTGCGAAGACGCATCACCGGATCCAGCAGCTGTGACTTCCATCGATATGCCGGTATCAGTCGCTGAACTGAAAAATCTTCTGCATGGCTGTATGGAAATGTGTGCGCTTGCAACGAATTGTGATGTGATGCCCCTGATCGATGAAAACAGGCCTATCTTAAGAACCGGACTGAAGCTGATGGAGCATTCTGCAATCCCCGGTTTTGCAAGCCTGATCAAAGAGGTTGACCTGAAACGGGATTATATCACGGGCTATGATTTGAGCTTTCGGATCGGACCATGCCTGAATTCGTCTGGCAGGCTGGAGAGCGCACTTGAAGGTCTTGCACTTTTAATGGAAACTGACGGCGTAAAGGCGCAGGCATTAGCGCGGAAGATTTTTGATCTGAATACCACAAGAAAAAGCATGATGCAACATCAGGTTGATTTAGCGGTAGATATGATGGAATCGGATGAGACAGAGGCAGACAGCGTTCTGGTGATCTATCTGCCGGAGTGTCATGAATCCCTGGCGGGACTGGTAGCCAGCAGGCTCAAGGACCGGTATAATCGTCCCGTGCTGGTGGCGACAAACAGTGAGGAAGAAGGAAAGTTAAAAGGATCTGCCAGATCAGTGGAAGGATATCAGCTGTATGACGCCCTCCATGAAGTACGTGATCTTCTCACAAACTTTGGCGGTCATGCCATGGCTGCAGGATTTGGCCTGGAAAAGGAAAAGCTTTCACAGCTGCGGGAACGGCTGAATGAAAATGCGGATTTCCCAGCGGATGCTTTCGACCATGTAACTGTGATCGATGCTGATATGGGCTTTGATTATATTTCTGAGAGAGTAATAACTGATATTGAGCGGCTCGAACCCTTCGGCCAGGGAAATCCGAAACCGGTATTTGGGCTGGTGGGACTCAGCGTTCTTGGCCAGCCAAAAGTTTACGGACAAAATCGGAATGTGGCAAAATGTGTGCTGAAGGATGCTCGCGGAAATACAATGGATGCGGTTTATTTTGGTGAGGCGGACAGGTTTGCCGAAGATGTCAAAGGTGGCACGGAGCTGCAGATTTTGTATACGCCCACTGTGGATCGTTATTATGCAACGGCGCGACTGCAGGTGGTGATCAATGAATATAAAGTAGTTTGAGATAGTGATTGGGAGGAAACGCATGAAGACTTTAGGGGCATTATTTGAAGGACTTGAGTATGAACTTTTACAGGGCAGTATGGATACGCAGATCGAAGGAATCGCGTACGATTCCCGCAATGTAAAGGATGGTTTCCTGTTTGTTTGTATTACAGGTGCCAAAACTGACGGACATAAATATGCGGCGCAGACTGTAGGACAGGGTGCATCCGCTATTGTAGTGACAAGAGATATTCGGGAGGAACTTTCGCAGGCAGGAGTTGATTTTTCAGATGTGACGGTGATCAAAGTGAAGGATAGCCGGTATGTCCTTGCATTTCTCTCCGCAGCCTGGTTCGATCATCCGGCGTCATCCATGAAGATCATCGGTATTACGGGGACAAAAGGAAAAACAACAACCACCTATCTGGTCAGGAATATCTTAGAAGAATCCGGGATCAAAACCGGCCTGATCGGCACCATAGAGATCATCATCGGGGATGAGCATATTTCAGCGGAACATACCACGCCGGAATCCTATCTGGTGCAGGAATACTTTGCAAAAATGCGGGATGTGGGATGTCAGTGTGTTGTCATGGAAGTATCTTCCCAGGCGCTGATGCTCCACAGGACACAGGGATTTATTTTTGATTATGGAATCTTTACGAACCTTTCTCCGGATCATATCGGAGAGGCAGAGCATAAGGATTTTGAGGATTATATGCACTGCAAGAGCCTTCTGTTTCAGCAGTGTCGCGTTGGGATCGCAAACTGCGATGATGCCAATTTTGCCGGTGTGACAAAAGGACATACCTGCACCCTGGAAACCTTTGGCTTTTCGGAAGGGGCAGATTACCGTGCCGGTGAGCCGGAGCTGACGGAAGGACCGGGTTTCCTTGGCGTGAACTTCCAAGCGAGCGGGAAGGTCAATCAAAAAATGCAACTGCATGCACCCGGGCGTTTTTCCATTTATAATGCATTGTGCGCCATCGCCATCTGTGACCATTTCGGCGTGGATTCCGGTGTCATGGAAGATGCGATCAAAAAAGCAAAGGTAAGGGGCAGGATCGAAGATGTCCATATTTCGGATGAATATACCTTGTTGATCGATTATGCCCATAATGCCATGTCTCTTGAAAGTCTTCTGGTTACCCTGCGGGAGTATCATCCGGGACGACTGATCTGTCTGTTTGGCTGTGGTGGAAACAGATCCAATCTTCGTCGTTTTGAGATGGGAGAGGTCAGCGGAAAACTGGCTGATCTGACGGTAATCACTTCGGATAATCCGAGGGATGAAGACCCACAGGCCATCATTGACGATATTAAGATCGGTATCGGCAAGACGGAGGGCAAGTATGTTGAGATTCCTGACAGGCGGGAGGCTATCGCATGGGTGATTGATAATGCACAGCCTCGTGACCTGATTGTATTAGCCGGCAAGGGGCATGAAGATTATCAGGAGATCAAGGGCGTCAAATATCCCATGGATGAGAGGAATATTATCCGTGATATCATGAAGGAGAGAAATATGCTCTGATAGGGAATCTCTGAAGAATCGGAAGAATAATCCACAAGAAGAAAGAGAATGACAGATATAAGTGATAACAGAAGTGGCAATTCTGCCTGCAAAACAAAATACAGATATGCCAGGATCATCATCGACATTTCCCATGAAAAAGTAGACCGGGCGTTTACCTATCGGATCCCTGAATCGCTTTCTGATAAGATCGAAGTCGGTCTCTGTGTCAACATTCCTTTCGGTAAGGGCGATAAGGTCCGGACCGGTTATGTGGTGGAACTGACGGACCATGCTGACTACGAAGAGAGCAAGATCAAGGAGATCATAGAAATCGCACATGCCGAAAACGGTATGGACCAGCGGCTGGTGGCACTTTCCGCCTGGATGAAACATCGCTATGGATGTACCATGATCCAGGCGCTGAAAACCGTACTGCCGGTGAGAAAGAAAGTCGGCGCAAAAGAAGAAAAAGAAGTGACGCTCCTGATCAGTACCGAGGAAGCGATGATCCTGCGCCGGGAGGCATTTTTAAAGCATCAAAGCGCCAAGGTGCGTCTTTTGGATGCCCTCATTGGCGGTGCCACCGTGCAGCAAAAGATGCTGACAGGGGCGCTGAGGATCTCAGCTGCAACCATAAGTAGTCTGCAAAAGCAGGGTATCCTGAAGGTGGAGACCACCCGGGAGTTTCGCAATCCCATCCGGTTTGAACAAAGCCAAAAGGCGGAGATCAGTCTGACGGACCGTCAAAAAGAGATTGCGGAGGATTATCTGACCCATTATGATGCCGGAAACCGGCAGCCTGCGCTGTTACACGGAATCACAGGCTCCGGGAAAACGGAAGTCTATATGGAGATCATTGACGGCATATTGCAGCGTGGCAAAGAGGTGATCGTACTGATCCCGGAGATTGCCCTGACTTATCAGACGGTCAGAAGGTTTTACAGGCGTTTCGGAGAGAAGATCTCGATCTTGAATTCCCGCCTTTCCGCAGGCGAACGGTATGACCAGATCGAGCGTGTGAAAAAAGGGGAAGTCAAGATCATGATCGGTCCCCGCAGCGCGCTGTTTACGCCTTTTCCCAATCCGGGTCTGATCCTCATAGATGAGGAACATGAAACTAGTTATAAAAGCGAGACCATGCCAAGGTATCATGCCAGGGAAGTGGCTGCCAGGATCTGTGAGATGACAGGCGCCGGCCTGTTCCTTGGCTCGGCGACACCGTCACTGGATTCTTATTATCAGGCAGAAAAGGGTAGGTACAGATTGTATCAGCTGACGGAAAGGATCGGAGAAGCAGTCCTGCCGTCTGTAGAGATCGTGGATCTGAGAAAAGAGTTAGCACAGGGCAACTTTTCCATGTTCTCAAAAGCCCTTGGAAATGCCATGGATGTCACCCTTGCAAGAGGGGAACAGATTATGTTATTCTTAAACAGACGCGGCATTGCAGGCTTTGTATCCTGTAAAAGCTGTGGTGAGGTACTAAAGTGCCCTCATTGTGATGTGTCGCTTTCCGAGCACAGGAATAAGATGATCTGCCATTACTGCGGATATGAAACGGCAAAGGTTAAAACCTGTCCTGCCTGTGGTTCGCCCTATATCTACGGGATGAAGGCCGGAACGCAGCAGGTAGAGGAGCTTTTGCAGAAACGTTATCCGAATGCTAAGATCCTGCGCATGGATGCGGATACCACAAAGAAAAAAGAAGATTATGATACGATCCTTGCCGCCTTCTCACAACATGAGGCGGATATTCTTGTGGGCACACAAATGATCGTCAAGGGACACGATTTCCCGGATGTGACCCTGGTAGGCGTCCTGGCTGCAGACCAGTCCCTCTTTGCAGCTGATTATACAGCACCGGAACGTACTTTCCA
>JAFZNL010000148.1 GCA_017550925.1 Lachnospiraceae bacterium
GCCGCTGATCGAAGTCATCGGCGCGGGACGGACGGATGCCGGCGTTCACGCAGAAGGAATGTGCTGCCATTTCCGGATAGATATGGATAGAAGCCCTGATGAGCTTCGGGAGTTGATGAACCGCTATCTGCCGGAAGATATCGCAGTCGTGAAGCTGACAGAGGCCTCCGACAGATTCCATGCAAGGTATAATGCCACCGGAAAAACCTATCGCTATACGATTTATAACGGAACGGCAAAACCGGTGTTTGACCGAAAATACGTATGGCACGTTGCCGAGAAACTCCATTTGGAAAAGATGAAGGAAACGGCTGCAGTACTCTGCGGAAAACATGACTTCGCGGCATTTTGCAAAGCGGCAGGAAAGAATAAAAGCACAATCAGGAATGTGGACAAGATCGATATCCGGCAAAAGGGCGAATACCTGATCCTGGAATTCCACGGTGACGGTTTTTTAAGGAACATGGTTCGAATCCTAACGGGAACCTTGGTAGCAGTGGGCAAAGGAGAACTGGACGCAGATCAGGTCAGAATACTGATGGAAGAAGGCGACAGAAGGAAAGCACCGCCCACCGCACCAGCCCAGGGGTTGTGCCTGATGAAAGTGGATTACGAATAGCGACTAAATTGACAAATTGCCATGCAGGATCGGTACGATGATTGAGTGGATGTTGCATAAGAAGTGAAAAGGAGACAATATGAAGTATATTTCATGGAATGTAAACGGTATCAGGGCATGCCTGCAAAAAGGTTTTATGGATTTCTTTAACGAGATAGACGCTGATGCATTTTGCCTGCAGGAGACAAAAATCCAGGATGGTCAGGTAGAGCTGGATCTGCCGGGGTATCATCAGTATTTTAACTACGCAGAAAAGAAAGGATATTCCGGAACGGCGATCTTTTGCAAGAAAGAACCCCTTTCTGTCAGCTACGGACTCGGCATCCCGGAGCATGATCTGGAAGGTCGTGTGATAACCCTGGAATTTGAAGACCATTATCTGGTTACTGTCTATACGCCCAATTCCAAGCAGGAACTTTTGCGGCTGGATTACCGCATGGTCTGGGAAGATGCTTTCCGGGCATTTTTACAGGACTTAGATCAGAAAAAGCCGGTGATCGTCTGCGGCGATATGAATGTGGCAAAAGAAGAAATCGATCTGAAGAATCCCTCTTCAAATCATCACAATGCGGGATTTACCGATGAAGAAAGAGATAAGATGCGCACACTTTTGGCGTCGGGATTTACGGACAGTTTCCGGTATTTTTTTCCCGATAAGAAAGAAATCTATTCCTGGTGGTCCTACAGGTTTCATGCAAGAGAGAAAAATGCAGGGTGGCGTATCGATTATTTCCTAGTCAGCGACAGGCTGACGGACAGGCTGACGGGAGCGAAGATCCACACGGAGATCCTGGGTTCGGATCATTGCCCTGTTGAAGTGACTTTTGACTAAGCCGGAGAGCGGATCATATTGTCGGAAGATGCATGAAACGTTTGTATAAACGGAGATGACATAGCAGCGAATGGTTAAGTTTTTGGGCGAAAATGCCGAAATAATAAGATAGGGATATGGATCCCAAAAGGGTGAGAGGATGGACAGAGGATGATGCAAAAAAAGAATTATAAATTATCGAGTAGTCTTATGAAGCAGTCGGTGTTTTTGCTGGCACTGACATTTATCCTTTCTTTGTTTTTGACCGTGGGAGCAGATGCGTCACCTGCACACCTGAACAAGTATAAAAAATCGTTGTTTGTAGGCGAGGGTTTTAAGCTGAAAGTGCTTGAAGCGGATAAAAACGCCAAGATCACATTTTCATCTTCTAACAAGAAAGTTGCTACCGTTTCATCGAAGGGAAAGGTAAGTGCGGTGAAGCGTGGTAAGGCAGTGATCACGGTGAAAATGGGGACCACGGTTTTTAAGTGTAATGTGACCGTGAAAAACATGCGTGACAAATACCGTACCCAGGTTCGGACACAGATTAATTCCCGTAGGCGTGCTTACGGACTGACGAGCGTGGATAATAACCGGTATCTGGCTGCGGCGGCCCAGAAGCGGGCAAAGGAATTAGAGGATACCTACGGTCATGTAAGACCTAATGGAAAAGCCTTTACATCCGCGATCAGCTTAAAGTATAATTACAGCAAGTATTGTTATGAGATCATCGGAAACGGGTATACAACACCAAAGAAGATCGTGAGTGCCTGGATGAACAATCCGGATACCAAAAAGCCGATCATTGGTAAGGGTTATGAGGATATCGGTGTCGGCTACCATATCGGAAGCGATGGAACACAGTATTGGTGTGTGATCCTGTCGGCAAAGAAATAGATTTTTGAAGGAGGCAAAGATGATGAAGAAAAGCAAAATTGCGAAACTGGTCACAATGGCAGGCGCATCCATGATGGCGCTTGCGTTTTTTGCACTGCCTGCGTCGGCAGGCGTGGTAGAACCTTCGGGACTTGAAGATATCACGGATAAGAAAGCGATCCAGCAGGAATTGGATGAGACTGGTTCGGTTACATTGGTGGACGGCGGCGTTTACTATCTGTCCAACATCCTGTATGTCAGCAGTGGTCAGAGTATTGAGGCTACCGGCGCTACCATCTATGCGAAGGAAGGTTTTCTTTGCAACAATCCGGAGCAGGCAAATTATCAGGGACTTGTGAATTTTTCAGTGAACGGCGGAAACTGGCTGTCCAAGGAAGCAGAAGGCCGCACGCTTTCTAGCATGCGTTTTGCCCACGGCAGCAACTTGAAATTCACCAATATCTACATGAAACATACCAGTTATGATGGACATGGGTTAGAGCTGATCGGCTGTAAGGATGTGCTTGTGGAGAATTGTACTTTCGTTCCGCTGGGTACCCCGGGAAAAGACGCCGTGGCAGAAATGATCCAGATCGACCTGGCAGCGCCTTCCACAGCCCCTACACTGCAGAAATCCGCTCCCCGGCTGGTAAACGGTGCACCCTGCCAGAACATTACCATTCGCGGCTGCACGGTGGAAGGAAACCGCGGTATTTGCGCGAACTATGCTGCCAAGGACACAAAGTACCGCAATAAATTCCATTCCAATATCGTTATTGAGAAGTGCAAGATCACCGGTGCCTGCAGTGAAGGCCTGGCGCTGTTCAATGTCAAGAGCGCAACGGTGAAGAATAATACGATCATCTCCAAAAATCCGAAGATCGCTGACCGTGCTGTCGGCCTTCACATCGGTCTGTTTGGAAAAGGCACCATGAAGAACGTGACTGTTTCCAATAACACGCTGAAGGGCAAATGGCTGGCACTCCAGATCTGGTCTGAAACAGGCGCAAAGTATAAGAAGATCACGGTAAAGAACAATAAGATGTATGCCAAGAAGAAAAAAGCAACCTTTAACCTGCCGCAAGACTATTATTCCTATGTGGCAAAGAAGTTTACCATGTCGAAAAATAAGAACTATAAGTACAAGTAAGCTGATAGCAAACTTATAAATTCTGTCATAGGATCAAAATGAAATCAAAACCGCGCCCTAAAAAACGGCGCGGTTTTCAATTGCCTGGTATTTTTCGCATTTCATAATTTGGCCACAGGGTTTCACAGAGTCTTCACAATATCAACAAAATTGCGTAACAAATCCGTCCTATTCTGTGTCACAGAAAACAAGAAAAAGAACATGGCATCTGAAAACCGGATTCAGATGATACGCGACGGAAGAACTCTTTCCGGTCGCGGCAATGATAGGAGGCAGGTTATGAACGGATATGACGAAAACAACATTGGCGGAATGAACGAAATGAATAAAAATCAGCAGTCCTTTATCAGCCCGGAAGATCTTCAGGCACAGATCGACAGTGAAAAGAGAATGCAGGAAGAGGTGGCAAAAGCTGAAACATCTCAAACGGCTGCGGATATGACAGATGCACAGGCAATTACACAGCCGAATGTGACAACATATACACAGGCAAGTGAACAGCCCTTTGCGCAGCAGACTTACACACAGCAAAGAGAAACGACGTATACTCATACAAATGAGCAGGGCTATGCACAGCAGACCTATACGCAGCAAAGCACACAGGAAACTGTAACTGGGAAAGCAAAAAAAGCGAAAAAGGAAAGAAAGCCCATGCCGGCTATCGGTAAGTTCGCTCTCAGCGGCGCAGTATTCGGATTGTGCGGCGCGTTGGTATTCTCAGGCGTGATGGTGATCGGAAATCACACATTCCTGAAAAAAGACAGCAGTATCGAAACCATGGATAGTGACGAAGACAGCATGGCTGAGAGAAAGGAAGACAGAAAAGAAGAGTCAGAAGGATCATCCGTTGATGATTCGTTTGTAAAGAAAAATGAAAAAGAGGAAGAGGCCGAAATTGGAGAAGGCAAGACACTCCCCACGACAAATACAAAGGATGCGGCAACCATCTCAGAGATCACGAAAAGCGTGATGCCTTCCATCGTTTCCATTACAGTCAAAGGCGTGGAAGAAGTGCAGAGCATGTTCGGCACACAGAAGTATGAGGCAGAAGGCGCCGGCAGCGGTATCGTGGTCAGCGAGACGGATGATAGCCTTCTGATCGCTACCAATAACCATGTGGTTAGCGGCGCTAACGAAGTTTCGGTTTGCTTCAATGATTCTGAAGATGCAGTTGTTGCAGCAGAAGTAAAAGGCACGGATGTGAAAAATGACCTTGCTATCGTAGCAGTGAAAAAAGAAGATATCGATAAAGAGGTCCTGAAAGAGATCAAAGTGATTACCATTGGATCTTCCGATGAGCTGCATGTAGGCGATCAGGTTATTGCCATCGGAAATGCGCTGGGATACGGACAATCTGTCACAACAGGCATTGTTTCTGCCCTGAATCGAGAAGTTGAGATTGAGAACATGGCAGCAAAACTGATCCAGACGGATGCAGCCATTAATCCCGGAAACAGCGGCGGTGCACTTTTGAACATGAATGGCGAACTGATTGGCATCAATTCCGCAAAGTTTGCATCGAATACAATAGAAGGCATGGGATATGCGATCCCCATTGATACGGCGAAACCGATCCTGGATAAGCTGATGAACCGCGCATCCAAGGAAGAAGTATCAGATGAAGACGCAGGCTATCTCGGCGTGACCATTCAGGATGTGTCTGAGGAAGCAGCAAAGAACTATGGAATCCCCGAAGGCGCCTATATCGTATCAGTTGAAGAAGGCGGCGGCGCTGAAAAAGCCGGCCTGCAGAAGGGCGATGTGATCACAAAGTTTGACGGGATCGGTATCAGCGGAGCAGCTGATCTGAAAGAGCAGATCAAGTATTACAAGAAGGGTGATACCGTTGAGGTTACATTCCAGAGAATGACGGATGGCGGATATGAGGAAAAAACTGCTGAGATCACTTTGGCAGAAAGTGAGGCGGCAGCAAAGAGAAAGCAGCTTGAGAAGGAAAATGAGGAAGCCATGAACGGTTATCCGGAAATGGACGGACAGGACGAGGTGGATGAGAACGACGGACAGGAGCTGCCCGAAATCCCGAATCGCAACGAAGACCGTGCAAAAGAGTACGGATATGACGATGGAAATGGCGGAAATGGAAACTATGGTTACGGTTCTGAGGAGGATCTGCAGGAATTCTTCGACAGGTTCTTTGGTCAGGCTGAAGAATACGGTTACGGATACGGACCGCAGAGAGGATATTGATCATCAGTATTGAAATAGCAAAAAGATACCACCCTCTCCACAAAGAGACCGGCAGTGATTGCCGGTTTCTTTGCGTAAGTATGGATTTTCTTGAAAGATTATGATATAATGCCTTAGTTAAGGCTATTTGAACGGGGCCCGGGACGAGAAGGGCAGTATGGATGGCAACAAAAAAGGAGCATCACAAAGCACTATGCAAAACCGGGAAAGTGATACACCAGCAAGACCGGAGCGGGTCAGAAAGCTGAAAAGATTGATCCTCGCACTGCTTGTGCTCGTTATGATCCTTCCCATGATAGCCAGTATCCTGATGCTCATTCACATCCACCGGCTCAATCGTCAGTTAGATGCCATGAAAGACCAGGTTGCCCTATTGCAGCAAAACCGCGAGGCTGATGCATTGCATGCGGAAGATGCCGTGGAAACGCAGACTGATTCTCAGGCAGATGCGCAGATGGACATGTCAATAGCGGCTGATGGGAAGGATGGCGGAAATGATGCGGCGGAAACAACGCAGGTCGATCCAGAGGAAATGATCGATCCGGGTAATGATGCCAGGCAGTCAGTGACAGAAGCAAAAACAACGAATCCCAGTGAAAACGATGCAAAAGTAAAGAGTTGCAAGGTGTATCTGACTTTCGACGACGGACCAAGTTCCAATACGGGACGGATCCTTGATCTGCTGGCAAAATATGATGTGAAGGCTACTTTTTTCGTAAACGGAAGAGAAGGTCCCATTTCAGAGTCATTATATAAGCGGATCGTGGATGAAGGACATACCCTGGGGATGCACTCCTATACCCATAAGTATGATGAGATCTACGAATCCAAACAGGCTTTTATCAAAGACTTAGAAAGGCTGCAGGATTATCTTTATGAGGTCACGGGAGTGTGGCCGCGGTTCTACAGATTTCCGGGAGGCAGCTCGAATGAAGTTAGCACAGTATCCATGCAGGAGCTGGCAGATTATCTGAAAGAGCAGGATATCTATTATCTGGACTGGAATGTTGCCAGCGGCGATGCCATGGGGACAAACCTCAGTGCCGGAGCACTCGCGCAGCGGGTTCTCGGCATGATCGGCGAGGAGGAAACACAGGTTGTGCTGATGCATGATGCAGCAGACAAATCAGCCACAGTGGATGCGCTTGCCATCATCCTGGAAGAATTGACAAAGCAGGATGGTGTTGAGATATTACAGGTGTCAGAGGATATGGACTTTGAACCTGTGCAGCACTTAAAAAGCAATGAGTGAAAAACTATTGATAAATTAAAGGAGAGGAAAAATGGGTTTTTTTCAGGATTTGAAAGAAGATCTGTCCATCGCAGCTAATGAACTGGCAGCGGATGCACAGGGAGGGGAAAACACACAGGCAGCTGCAGAGCAGCCGGAAGCAGCGGTCGAGGCGCCGCAGGCAGAGGTAAAGGAAGAAACACCAGCACCTGCTAAGGAGCCGAAAGCAGATGAGCTTGTAATGCCCGAGGATGATATGGATGTCATGCCTTCCGCAGAGCTGGCAAAAGCGCTGGTAGAGGCTGATGTGGTTGAAAAGCAGGAAGAAAAACCGGCAGAGCAGCCAAAGGATGCAATTTCACCGGATGGAAAACCTGCGCCGGTTTTTGGTGAGCAGATGGAGCTGCAGCTGGGCGGCTATCAGGAGGCTCCGGCAGCTGCTGCCCCTGCAGAAGAGGCACCTAAAGCAGAACAAAAAAAGAACACTAAAGACGATACCATCGAAAAAGCGGCAAATGAGCTGAAGAGCATTGCCGACATGATGAATGTCAAAAAAGAAGATAAGAAAGAGGATAAGAAGGAAAAGAAAATGGAAGAAGTGAAGGAAACAGTAACAGAGAACACTGCAGCGCAGGCACCTGACAATGCAGACGGCAATAGCGCAGCGTATGGCGCGGCATCTGCGCTGGAGGGAGAACCCATGGATGAGAATGCAGTTATTACAGCCTGCATGACAGTGAAGGGTGATGTGCAATCCAGAGGAAGTGTTGAGATTCAGGGCGTTGTAGAAGGAAATGTGACGGTGCTCGGCAAACTGAATGTGTCAGGCAAGCTGAACGGTGATGCAAAAGCGGCTGAAGTATTTGCTGACGGCGCACAGATTTCGGGGCAGATCAATGCAGACGGAACAGCCAAGATCGGTAAAGAATCCGTGATCATTGGTAACATTTATGCCACTAGCGCAGTCATCGCAGGTGCTGTCAAGGGCGATATCGATGTACATGGTCCCGTGATCCTTGACTCCACGGCTATCGTCATGGGCAATATCAAATCCAAATCCGTACAGATCAATAACGGTGCGGCCATCGAGGGTATGTGCTCCCAGTGCTATGCGGACAGCAGCCCGAGTTCCTTCTTCGATAAGTTTTTAAAATAAGATAAATACAGGGGGCTAACATGGCAAAAAGAATCCTTTTAAAGCTCAGCGGCGAAGCGCTGGCAGGCGAGAAAAAGACAGGCTTTGATGAATCTACTGTCAAGGCTGTTGCTGACCAGGTGAAAAAACTGGTAGATGACAAGATCCAGGTAGGTATTGTCATCGGCGGCGGAAACTTCTGGCGTGGACGGACCAGCGAGAACATGGACCGTACCAAAGCGGATCAGATCGGCATGCTGGCAACGGTGATGAACTGCATCTATGTATCGGAGATCTTCCGGTCGGTGGGGATGCAGACGGAGATCCTGACACCCTTTGCGGTGGGCGCATTTACCAAGTTGTTTTCCAAGGATTTTGCGCTGGAGTCTTTTGCAGAAGGCAAGGTGGTCTTTTTCGCAGGCGGTACCGGACATCCCTACTTCTCCACGGATACCGGCGTGGTGCTTCGGGCAATCGAGGTGGAAGCAGATGAGATCCTGTTGGCAAAATCCATTGACGGCGTTTACGACAGCGATCCTGCCAAGAATCCTTCAGCAAAGAAGTACGATGAGATCACCATCGATGATGTGATCGCACAGAACCTTCAGGTGATGGATATGACAGCATCCATCCTAGCAAGAGACAATCACATGCCCATGCGTGTCTTTGGACTTGATGAGCAGAACAGTATTGTGAAGACTATGAGCGGTGATTTTTCAGGCACGGTTGTAAAGTGTTGATCTGCCAAAAAGTAAGCGGTTGCTAACTTTTCAGACTTACAATGAACGTAACAGATATCAAAAATATAGATAATAATTTGGGAGGGCAAAAACATGAATGAAAAAGTGAAGGCGTATGACGAGAAGATGCAGAAAGCATTGGAGTTTCTGAAAAACGAGTATGCATCCATCCGTGCGGGAAGAGCAAACCCCCACGTGCTTGACAAGATCAAA
>JAFZNL010000018.1 GCA_017550925.1 Lachnospiraceae bacterium
CACCATCTCTTCTAATTCCAGATGGTGCTTTTTCTTGCGCGCCACCATTTCCATCCGCTTTGCGTGGGTCAGGACCGACTGCAGTTCTTCCGGATCCCCCTTCCCTGACATGATCCTGCGCTTGATCTCCAGCACCTTGCGCTTTGCCGATAACACAGCCTGTCCTGCGCTGGTACTGGTTTTCGCCCGTTGGATCCTGGATGAAACATCCTTATAGTTGTAACGGACCGGTTGTTTCGTCTCTTCCTCCTCGGCCGCATCATCCTGCTCTGTCACACCGGCAGAATCCTGTTTTTCATCCTGTGCCCTGGCCAGCTCCCGGATCATCCGGCGCATTTGCTTCGTCATTTTATCTTTTTCTTCTTGTGCCTCACTCAGCCGCTCCGCGATACCGCCAAAGGAGACGCCCTCATCAGAAGACGCCGAAAAGCCGGAGCCGTTACGGTTTCCGGACACAATGAGGCTATTCTTTTGTGTAATGCTCTTTTGCGAATAAAAAAGATTCTGCTGACTCGCAGAAAGACCGTAGATTCCTGCCATAATGCCTACCTCCCTGTAGTCTTCATTGAAATCCGTTTCAATGTGTCACGTTCATGCGCAGTTCTATGCTAATCATATCCCTTTTGCATGAAAAAAGCAATGCTTCAGGCATCGGTTTTTACATCTGTTTTCACATCCATTTTTTCATCCGTTTTTGCATCCGTTTTTGCATCCGATTTTGCAAAATCCGGATGGTCGCCCCTGCTCTCCGGCACATAGTAGCCGATCCGTTCCACCCGCCGTTTCAGGCAGACATTGCACTCCGCTGCTTCCTCTCCTGTGCAGATCTTGCCATCGTAGAGAAGATACTTTCCCCTGACGGCGGAGGGGGACAGATTCGGCATCAAAACGTTGGCTCCTGCCAGGATCCCCTTTTCCCTGCCCATGGGATCAGCAGTACCCAGTGCCGTTGTTGCCGGAAGCAATACCTGCGGAAAAATCAGACGCAACAGCGCCAGGATCCGAAGTGTCCGATCCACACTGCCATTTGCCTTATCCTTAAAAGGCGTATCCTTATGGGCAATGAACGGTCCGATCCCGATCATATGAGGCCGAAGGTCCTGCATGAAAACAAAGTCCTCATGGATGTGATCTATAGTCTGATACGGCGATCCCACCATGATCCCGCAGCCCACCTGAAAACCGATCTTTTTC
The DNA here is from genome assembly GCA_017550925.1 of Lachnospiraceae bacterium. Taxonomy (GTDB): domain Bacteria; phylum Bacillota; class Clostridia; order Lachnospirales; family Lachnospiraceae; genus RGIG7926. The sequence goes on from JAFZNL010000018.1 coordinate 1,195, forward strand.
AGGTCATACAGGCATCGTTTCCTGTTTTCTCCTGACAGCGTCGCCGGGTGCAACATGCAATAATGCTCATTATCTGCCGTTTCATGGCGCAGCAGATACCGGTCCGCACCGGCTTCATAGTATCGCCGATAACTCTCATAAGATTTCTCACCGATGGAAAGCGTGACGGCACAGTCAGGATGCCCGGCCTTGATCTTTTCCACGATCCGGCAGATCCGCTCATCCGTAAAATAGGGATCTTCACCACCCTGGAGCACAAAGGTCCGAAACCCAAGGTCTGCCCCCATATCGCAGCAGGACAGAATCTCTTCTTCGCTCAGGCGATACCGCTCTGCATTTTGATTACTACATCTTATTCCGCAATAATAGCAGTCATTTTTACAATAGTTGGTAAACTCCACAAGGCCGCGAAGGTAGACAGCTTTCCCGAATACCCGGTCCGCCACATCCCTTGCTGCCCGAAACAGATACTCTTCGTTTTCTTTTCCTTCGGTCTCCAGGATATACTGCAGCTGCTCTTTCGTGATCTGTTGTATTTCTCTTATCGCATCTACAATACCAGCATAATCACTGTCCATTTTTTTCTCCCCACAAAATCCTGTATAAAACATAGTATACCATGTTTTTTGAATCCTTGACAGTTTATGATGGCGTTGATATTATAGTCGTAAATATATTATTTATAGTTGTAATATTCCATTTTATAGTTTGGTAGAAAAGAGGTGCCACAATGTCTTTCACGGAAACCAAAAGACGCGAGATCCGAAAATATCTCCTCAGAAAAATTGATGAAGATGATCCGCTTCTGATCGGTAAAGTATCAGATGCATTTGGCATCTCCCCGACCAGTGTGCGAAGATATCTTACAACGGAAACAGGGGCAGGACATATAGAAAGCAGCAAGGAAAATGCATGTGGATATCAACTCAAGACAACCTGTATTTCGCATTCTTATAAACTGTCTGAACTATCCGAATTTGATGATGATCTTGCTTTTGAAGATGCTTCTTTCGTTTTACCGGAATCTCGGGAGGCTCTCCGGATCTGGGAATATGGGTTGACGGAAATCTTTAATAATGCGATCTCACATTCCGGTGGATCGAAATCAAAGGTTTTCATTGAGAAAAATCACCTCTATACTTCTGTCTCGATCTCTGATGACGGCGTTGGCATCTTCACTAATATCGTCGATGCCATGAAACGGTCCGGCATCAACAATCCGCAGATCAGGGATGCGATCGTTGAACTCTATAAGGGGAAGTTTACTTCCATGCCGGGCAAACATTCCGGTGAAGGGATTTTTTTCACCATGCAACTGTTTGATAAAATGGCAATCATATCTGACGGCAATATCCTAAGAAGGGGATATGAAGGAAGTCCTTCCATCATCAAATCTCATCTCATATCTTATGCACAGAAAATCTCAAAAACAGGGACGGTGGTCATAATGAAATTGGAAAACGACACAGCAAAAAATATTACGGAAATTTTAAATCGGTTTTCAAACACAGATGAAGGTTTCACCAAAACAAGGATTCCGGTTCTTGAAGCATGTCTCGACAGAGAGCCGGTCTCCCGTTCTCAGGCCAGGCGAATATGCACCAGGCTTGAAAAATTCAAGGAAGTCGAACTCGATTTTCAGAAAATCGACTTTATGGGGCAAGGGTTTGCTGATGAAATGTTCAGGGTATTTCACAACGAACATCCCGAGATCATTCTAACCCCCACGAACATGACGGCCGATGTAAACAATATGTACTTATGCACGATCCACAACAAAGTCATGTCATAAGCCCAGTCAGGATTCACGCTCTTTTGCGAAACATTTCGCGATCTACGGATAAAGTACACAAAAATCCACAGTAGCAACTTCCCCCAAAGAGTGGTATGATAGATGCAGTCATAAATCTGCATACAAATGGGGTATGTAATATGCAAACGCGATCCATAAAACCGACTATCATATCCGCAGCGCTGCTCATAGCTTTGCTGATCACAGCCTGCTCTTCTGCGCCCGATCCGGACATAAACGGTGAGGCTCTTTCAGAGTCCGCCTCCGAAACCACCACAGATGATGCAGCGGCCTCTTCCGCTGCTCCTGCGAATTCAGATTCCCTGCAAAGCGCCGTGGATTTCGACCACGAACTGGATTCCTATCAGCCTCAAAAAGATCATTATAATTTCTATTTCACTTATAAAATTGTCCATCCCTGGTGGGATGCGGTTGCCCTTGGCATGGAAGAAGCCCAAAGACAGTATCTGGACAAAGGCATTACCATCACCTACGAATATATGGCACCGGACACTGCATCTGCTGAAGATCAGGCCCAGCGGCTGCAAAAAGCACAGGAAGCCGGCTATGACGTGATCGGCGTGGATGTGGCGGATGAAGAAGCCATCACCCCCATTCTGGACCGGATGGTGGACGATGGCTGCAAGGTGATGACTTTTTCCAGTTCGGATGCCGCCCCCGGTTCCAAACGCATTGCCTATGTGGGAAATACCCACAATTATCAGGACGGCGCCGATCTGACGGAAGCCCTTTGCAAAAAACTGGACTACAAGGGAAAGGTCGCGATCCTGGTGGGCAGCAAGGGTGCCCCCTGCCATGAAGACCGTGCACAGGGCGCTGCGGATACCATCGCAAAATACAGTGATATGAAGGTCGTTGCCACGGAATATGATATGGACTCCATCGACCTCGCCTATGATCTTACCATGCAGATCCTGAAGGATCATCCGGACCTTGACGGCATCGTCTGCTGCAACATGAGCAATCCGGTCGGCGCCGCAAGGGCTATCACAGAAGTAGGCAGCAAAACTGTCATCGTCGGCATGGATCACGATGAAGAAGCGCTCCGTTATCTGAGTAAGGGCGTGATCTACTGTCTCGGCGTACAGGATTGCTATTCCATCGGCTTTGATACCATCCAGGTTGCTGTGAAGATCGCAGACGGTAATACCCCCGGCGAGTTGTTCCCTGAACAAACCAATGAGATCACTACCGTGATCTACAAGGAAGACGCCGCCCTCATGCTGGAACTGCTCTATGGAGACATGTGATGATGAAACGAAAGATGATCACAAACAGAACATTTATCATGACCGCCGTGATCGGTGGCCTTATCATCATGGGAATGATGACCGCCAATGCCCTGTGGGCTTCGAGGACAGCGGCGACTGCCACAGACAAAGCTGTTTCCTCGGTAAGTTCCTTTTACCTCGAGGCAATGGCTGACCGCCGTGCGAAAACCATCACCAACCTGATCGGCAGTAACTTCGAGGATATGGAAGCAGCCCTGAACTTTATCCGGAACGAAGATATCAATTCGCAGGATGAGCTCCGCGAAGCCATCGGCAAGGTAAAAGCCCTGCTCTCCTTAAAACGCTTTGCCCTGGTGGACGAAGACAATATCGTCTATACGCAGTACACCACCTATACCGGTAAAACCCGGCACGCATTTTTAAATGAGGATACCATTTCCGGACGGACCATCAGTACGGTATCCCTGTACGGCTCCTCCAAGCAACTTTGCCTTACCATTCCTACTCCCGGTCTTCGGATCATGCGGAAGAACTTCAAGGCCTGCTTTGTTCAGATCGACATCAACGATATCGTGGATCTGCTGGCCTTTGATGATAAGGGCAGAACCTACTTTGGCCTGTATTCCAAAAACGGGGTAAATCTTTCCGGTACCGAGCTCGGTCCCGTCATCGATCAGGGCAATCTTTTCGACGCCTTACAAAAAGCCATCTCCAACAAAGAAATCAACAATCTGCGGGATTGTTTCCAAAATGAAAAAGAAGGAAGTATCACCTTTGCTTCCG
>JAFZNL010000149.1 GCA_017550925.1 Lachnospiraceae bacterium
ATGCTTTTTGAAAAAAAGAAGACGCTGGTATTTGACCCGACTGAGGACGTGGACCGGCCCAGGAAGATGGACGCCAAGGAAGTAGAAACGGCAGAAAAGGCTGATCCGAAGCAGCAAAAGAAGATGGTGGCAAAAGCAGTCCTTTTGATCCTTGCGCTGATCACGATGCTTACAGGTATTTATCTGTACCAGGGCAAAAAGGAAGCGGACAGTATCCACCATGAGACTTCGCAGGAGGGAGGAACCAATGAATGAAAAAAGGAATCATTGCCGCGATCCTGATGATGATGCTCCTTACAGGCTGCAGCATACCGACGGTAAAGGGAAATATGGAAAAGCAGGAGATGAGCTTTTGCAATACCTATGACCTGATACCGGATCAGGTATACGTCTGGAAGGATAAAGGATACGGGGATCTTAGAAAAGATCTGTCCCCTGAGCGGATGGGACGGGAAGTGTTTTACAAAGCGCCGAGCGGAACCATCAGCTTTGCCGGGAAAGAGACTGAAAAAGAGAGCAACATCCCAAGGCACATCTGGTTTGATGGTGAGGATGACAAGCTGATCCCCACCGTGACAAGGAATGATGCACTTTTATATGTCTCACAGACCGAAGTCCCCAAGGAAATCATCTATGAACGCTTTGCCGACAATGGCTATTCCATAGGGATCGCCGGAATGCAGGAGGATAAGGGAGGGCACTTTTACATTCCTTATGCCGAGAGCAGGAAGGATGATTACAAATACTACATTGATCCAAAGAGCGGGGCAGCAGCCCTTGGCGGGTTTGAAGGGATCGAAAGATTGTACCTGGATAAGGCAGGAGATATGTCAGTATCGGAAAACACAGTATCAGACGGCGGTGTGGTTACGCAGCTTTTAAAAAGCAAACAGTATGATTGCAGCTTTTACACCGGAACCTTCTATCAGGATTTTTCGCTGACGGCGGATGTCAGGACATTTACCAGCCTTGAATGGTTCGAAGGGTATGAATATGAATTCCTTCATGCGAACTGCATACGGCTGTATATCCCGGAGTATTTCAAAAGTGGATATTATATGGTTCTCGGAAAAGGATTGATACGGTATGTAGCCCCTGAGGATGAAGCCATTTACAACGGCAAGGAAACAGATGATGCCATCGATTGGAACGATATGATCAGGCGATATGACGAGAACGGCCTTTGCATCTATGACCCAAGCGATGGGACAGGGATGGAGGATCTGTCAGATCCCGGCATCTCAGAGGAAGAACTAAAAGAAGATGGGGGTTCGGATGAGAGCAATCCGGATCCCCCGGAAACAAGGGAGGATGAAAAAGATGCAACTGTTTTTTGACCGCTTCGGCGGATTAATCACAATCCTGCTTGCAGTTCTTTTGGCACTTTCCACAACCATGTGGATCGTAACGGAATCAAAGCTTGATAAGCGCATCGACACCCTTGAGGGGTGCTGCGACGAAGTTCAGCAGTACATGGAAGCAGGAAACAAAAATGATGAAGCGAAAATGCGTGCATATGTGGATCAGAAATTCCAGGAAGCACAGAGCCAGCAGACAGAAGCAGTTTCACAGCTGATCGAAGAAAAGACCCAGTCCGTAAAGGAAGAAGTCAGTGCCCAGATCAGTGAAGAAGTAAAAACTGCCGTGGAAAGCAGCAAAGCTTCAAGCACGCAGACAAAGAGCAAGAAGAAAAAGAACACTTCGAGCTCATCGCAGGCTTCTGTATCTTCGCAGAGCCAGACAAGCACAACTGTAACTACGATAACGACCGCTGAAACCACAAGTGGGGGCGAGTTATACGACCCGGATGATAAGCACTTTAAGGTTGGAAGCGGAGACGAAGAGGAGGATTAAGTTTATGAAAAAGAAAATTGTAACAAGATTACTTAGTGCAGTGCTCAGCGCAGCACTTGCGGCCACAAGTATTCAGATGCCTGTGCTGGCAGCTGAAACAAATGATGGAGATGCAGAGATTTCCATAAATGTATCCGGCGTATCTGCAAATGATGTGGAAGAGACTGAGAATGTGGAACAAATCAGCCTCGAGTTTGGACAGCACGATGAGGTAACGGATTATGAAGGGGATACTGAGGATGGTGAAGTGGAAGATTTCAATTTCGCCAATCCGGAGATCGATCTTTTTGCACTGGATCCTACATCCATGAGCGATGAAGAGATTTCCCACACAATTTTGTCCCAGGACGAGCTGGATGTAAAGGCATGGATCGAATCCATGTCAGATGAGGCAAAGGCAGATGTCTTAGCAAGGGACACAGCCCTTTCCCAGACGGTAGATATCTACAGTGAAGATGATGGCGGCGAGCTTTCCGTCGAACACTTCGATACCTATGTAGACTACCTTGAAAGCATTGATGAAAAGGCAGGATATAAGTTCACATCCACAACCGGAAACTACTATATCAACTGGTATTCCGGTACCACTTCCGAAGGTCAGTCCTGTATTTCGGTATCGGGCATGAAGAAGGGTGAGAGCGACAATACCCAGCAGACGGATCTTACCTGGAAGGTTGTAAACAAAAAGCATGATCTGGCGATCAAAGCAGGTGGTAAGAAATCCTGGCCGAACAGCCTGAAATCTGCACAGAACAAAACCAACTACCAGCAGCCCTGGGCAGATCTAACATACACAAAGCCCATCTCCTATACGGCAAAAGTCACCTATGATTCAGCCAATGCTGGCAGCGGTGACTACAAGATGTTCCAGGGAACGCATGACAGCGCGACCGGATGCCTTAAGAGCAATTCCGGCACGGGAGAAAAATACTACGTAGTAAGCGGAACAGCTTATACAGGTTCATCGACCTACACGGCTGCCACCACCGAGACCTTCAACATCGGTCCTAACTTTACAAACCTTGGCTGTACTGACAATGCAACAAACAGCAGCGTTGTCGCAAGAATCACTTTGAACCCTGTTTATATGACTCTTACCTGGAATCAGAACGGCGGATCAGGATCTAACTGCAGCCCCGCTTCCGTGCTTTACGGAAATGTCCACGGACAGGCAACGGCACCGGCTAGAGCAGGTTATACCTTTGCGGGCTGGAGTGGATATTCTGCAACCGCAGGCGTTACGGCAAACAAGACCTACACGGCAGCATGGAATGCCAACCAATACACCATCAACTATGCCGGAGGAGGCGGAACGCTTTCCAAGACATCGGATAAGGTAACCTATGGTGGCAATATCCCTGCTATGCCCAGTGCATCCAGAACAGGCTATACCTTTAGCGGATGGACCTGGAGCGGCTATTCAGGATCCGGTGCTTACACCTATGTAGGTAACTCCACCGCAACGGCAACCTGGAAAGCAAACCAGTACACCATCAAATATGATGCAAACGGTGGTCAGGTATCACCTGCATCCAACGGTGTAACTTTTGATCAGCCCTGCCCTACAGCTCCCACGCCTACCAAAACCGGTTATACCTTTACCGGATGGAGCGGCGGCACTTATGCAGGAACCTACAAGACTGCAGGTGATACGACCGTTAAGGCAGGCTGGAAGGCCAACGAGTATACGATTAGCTTTAATCCGGACGGTGGGTCAGAAGTGACCGATATCAAAGCAACATATGATAAAGAGGTGATTTTGCCGGATGCTCCTACAAAGACAGACTATTTATTTGCTGGCTGGAGCGATGGGGTAAATACCTATAAAGCAGGAGATACAGTTAAAAACCTGACTGCGGAAGCCGGCGGAAAAGTATCATTTAAGGCATTGTGGGTAGCATCGACATTTACGATACACTTTGACGCTAATGGTGGCGCCCAGGTAAAAGATATCAAGTATCACTTCGGAGATAATACGACATTGCCTACACCCAGCAGGGCAGATGATCAGGATGGAGATTCTATCATTAAGTACACTTTTGCAGGCTGGGTGGATGATAAGGACAAGGTTTATACCACAGCGCAGGATGTAAAAGCGGAGTCTCCTTTAGTAAACGGTGTTCTTAACTTAAAAGCCACATGGGAAGAATCTGTCAGCAAAGCTTCTGATGGCGGCGGAACAATCATTGAACAGCCGAAGTATGAAACCAATAACTACACCAATAACTATAATATGACCGACGAACAGGCCAAGATGTTCCTTGAAAAACTGAGTAAAGGCATTGCAACGGAAATCACAATCAAAGGGATTCGTTTTGTAACAATCAAAAACCCTGACGGAACCATCACGATCCGCCTTGAGGATCTTGGCGGCTTTAAGGATATCACGATTCCCGATGCCATTCAGATCGGAGATGCAGTGATTCCGGTAACCATCATTGACCAGAGAGCTTTCATGGGTAATACCACACTTGAGCGTGTGATCCTGGGAAAGAACGTGACCACCATCAAGGAAAGCGCGTTCGAAGGATGTACGAACCTGAAACATATCCAGTTTAACGACGGCCTTGTGACTATCGAAAAAAGAGCCTTCTATGGCTGTAGCAACTTAACTGAGATTAAGACCTCCAAGGATCTTAAGAGCATCGGTGAAAGTGCATTTGAAAACTGCACCAAGCTTTCCAAGGTTACCTTAAATAACGGCCTTCTGGATATCGGGGCTAAAGCTTTCAGAGGTTGCAAGAGCCTTAAGACCATCACCATTCCGAAGAGCGTCCTTAAGATCGGAAACCAGGCCTTTGAAAACTGCACAAAGCTTACCAGCATCAAGTTTGCAGCAGGATCTGATCTGCAGCTAATCGGCAAGAGCGCCTTTGCAGGCTGTAAGGCACTTAAGAGCGTAAAACTTCCTGACAAACTGACCGTGCTCTCAGACAAAGCCTTCTATAACTGCGTAAAGCTTAAGAATGTGACCGGAGGAAAAGGCCTTGTAACCATCGGAAATAAAGCTTTCATGAACTGCAAGAGCCTTACCAAGATCACGCTTTACACCAACATATCCAAAGTTGGCAAGCAAGCCTTCTACGGCTGCAAGAAGCTTAAGAAGGTAACGATCAAGTCAAAGGTTCTGACCAAGGTCGGATCCAAAGCATTCAAGAAATGCCATAAGAAGATCGTATTCTATGTACCTGATAAGGCAAAGAAAGCTGCATACAAGAAACTGCTGAAGGGCAAATTCTGATAGTTTTGCCGGGCCAGGGGGCTTTCAAACCGGAAACGGGGAGAAGGCCCCTTTTTTCATACAAGGAGCGAGATTATGAGAGAGAAAAATATCAGAAATAAAAAGAATGAGCATGGTAATGGAAGGCATCCTCAGCAGTGGATCTGTACGGATATGGAACCTAAAAGAAAGCACGTAATGCTTGGTGAGAATAATCCGGTTTGGAATATACTGATCCTGCTGATGATCCTGTATCTTGTCTTTCGGCTTATGCAGATCCATGCATCCGCAATGGAGACAGACGGCTTTCTTCCGGGAGGTGCCTGGGAACTGGATACAGGAAAAGAGATCTGGGTTGATGAGTTATTTTATAATGCTTTAGAGGATTCTGAAGATGAGACTATCCATGCTGAAGGAGCGGGTATAGAGGAATACAGCTTTGAGGCATCATATGATCCGAGAGATTACGGTCTTGTTACGGAGGTAAAGGATCAGGGCAGGACCGCTCTTTGCTGGGACTTTGCGGCCAATTCCACGGCGGAGTCGGTGCTGATAAAAACTTGTGGATATGAAAGAAGCATAGATCTTTCGGAATATCAGACAGCAGCATTTGCCTATATGAGCCTGAAAGATAGTGGAGAACTTCAAGATAACATGACTTTTTATGAGTTTTGCAACGATGGCGGCAGGCCTTCCTATGTATGGAATCAGTGGATAAAAGGATATGGCCCTGCTGATGAAGATGTGTACCCGGCCATGTCATCTGTATCGGAAAACTGCGTTATGACAGAAAACATGGAAACGGAGCATATCAGATCCCTGGCATCTGTAAAGGCAGTGGAGGATGACAAGGAGGCTGTGAAAGCTGAAATTATGGGGAAAGGAGCGGTTTTTGCTCTGTATTATTCCTATCCTTTGTATTATAATGATTTTGTGAATGAGAGGGGCGATAGCTCGTATTACATGCCTTATTCCGTTGAGAGTAAGAACCATGCCATTTCTATCGTCGGCTGGGATGATGATTTCCCGGCAGAGGCCTTTGCAAAA
>JAFZNL010000150.1 GCA_017550925.1 Lachnospiraceae bacterium
CGCGATAAAAAGATCGCTCAGATGAGGCAGTTTATCACATCCGGCCAGGAGAATGGTTTTATAGACAAGCCCTCGCTGGATCTCTTCATGCAGAAATATCAGGGTGCCTGCGCAAGAAGCCACAAAATAGCACGGCAAAAAGAATCGGCCATCTACACCGGCCCCGCTCTCAAACAGACTGAGATCAACCACGACAACGAGATCGACCTTCGCATGTTTGACTTCACCAAAAAGCGCTCTGCCTTCTTCTTTGGCCGGGAATCCGCAGAGCACGAAAAACTCCGGATCGCAGCCGATGAGCTGAAAAACATGGCTATGTTTAAAAAGGAGCCGGTAAATAATGCCTTAGGTGTTTACTCACCGGAGAAATACCTGGCCAAACTGGATGAAGTATTGTACCGCTCGAAATTCTATCAGCAGGAGAAAAAGAAAGAGCCCAGCACGCCTGCAGGCAAGAAGCGTTTAGAGGGCGCAAAAAAACTCGAAGAGTTTGCAAAGCAGGCCAGGAAAGCGCTGCTCGATGAGATCAACGAATCTTTGCAGGGTGATCTCAAACAATACGCCACTCTTGAGGAATACCGGATCGAATGTGCGAAAAAGACGGCAGAGACGGCTGCTGCGAACATGAAGGAAAACGAGTACATCCCCCAGGGTGCGGGTAAAAACCCCTTTATGAAACAGGCAGCCCAGGTCCTGATCGGAAAGATTGCTACCATGGAAGGACCCATGCAGGATGGCTTTTTTATCAAAGGCGCAGCAGTCCTGGAAAAAGAACTCCTTGCCAGCAAAGAGTTTAACCGCATGATGAATAATTATTCCCGCAATGGGATAAAACCCTCGCAGATCATTACAGATCTCAATAGTGATATCGGCATCAATCAGCTTCGCAAAATACGCGAAGACCTCCAAAAAGAAGCGGATGCAAGATCGCAGAAAAAAACGGACCTGAAGGCCTCTATCGCAGGCAAGAACAAAAAGATTGCCGAAGCGAACAACAAAGCCGCGAAAATGTAACCCGGTAATGTAACATAAGCGCAAGAAACCTGTTTTTTTTGGGGGGGGTATTATCAGTAGAAGTTACATGAAACAAGATAAAAAGGATCAACGCTGCCCGCGCGATCCTGAATTTTGCAAAAGAAGCCAAAGTTGCGACCGAGGACGAAAAAGCCGCCCTCGATAACAACGAACGCCAGTCCACCCAGCAGATCATCAATTTATCGAAGAAGGCCAAAAAACCGGCGCAGGTAAAAGCTCCCTAAGATCAATACGTATATTCATTCAATACCAAATGCCGCCCTCACTTGCTTTTCCATCTCTTCCTGCGATGCATCCATCGCAAAGATGGCGATATCGTCCATGACCGACATGGCAGCATATTGCTCCACATCTGTCGTACTGATCACGATAAATGGCTTGCCGTCCGCTTCGACTTCGTCTACGCGGTAATATTCGTTTCCGTAGCGATATGCCTGCCTGACGCCAAAGGTTGTCCTTGCTTTTTCATCCAGATTTCCCACTGACTCGGCACCGTATTTGACAAACAGTTTTTCCACCTGCGCCAGTATTTCGCTATTATTCATCATCTTCCTCATCCTTATAGTAGCCCTTTTCCTCTTTCAGGCTTTCTTTGATGTTTTTCTTGTAATCAATGGCCTCCAGCACGATCTGCACAAGATCGTTCACAAGCAACAGCACCGAGATAAAAAGCATGCCATCCAGCATACAGAGCAAAAACCTGGTCACCACATTTTTCTTTTTCATAAGCTCCCCTCCTACTGATTCACGATCACGACTCTGACTTTCGGCACCATCATTTTAATAGCGGCTGCCCATCTGTGGTGACCGTTTAAGATCAGGTATCCGTCTTCCTGCATTTTTTCCACGATGATGGGTTCCGGAAAAATATCCCCTCCATGGCGTTGATAGAACCTGACATCTTTGCAATAATCTTCCACGATCCGTTCGCTGGGTCCTACACCGATATGTGTGAACTCATCCTTGGGATTGACGTGCAATTTATCCGGCTCCACTTTTCTGACAAGCAGCCGCTCGATAATACCAGCCCTGACAATTTTCCTTCTGTTTTTATAACGCTCCGCATCATCAAGCACACGCCTGAACAATGCCGAATTAGATGAAGTCATGATTGTCCTCCTTTCTTTCTTGCCGCCTCTTTTCTTGTCTCCAGATCCCTGATCCTGTTAGCCTCTGCTAACACTTTTTCCACCCACTCATCATCCGGTTCACATACTTTAAACGTTTTAAATCCGTAAGCCTTTCCGTTGGCGTGGATGGCATCCTCATCATCAATATGCAATGCGATATGGTAAAGGTGGGAAGTTTCTGCGGAAGGGGATCTTTTTTCTGCCCCTGCACTTCCTGCAGGTGGCGAGGTCCGTTAACGATCTGGTCGAACCGAACGCCGTAATTGCGAAACAGGGTACTGATATATCTGGTCGAGCGAAAAGATGAGGTATAGATCCACACCTCAAACCCCTGCTTTTGCAATTCATGGATCAACCTGACCGTTCCCTTTCTAAGCCGCTCGATAAAAATGCGGTTTAAGGGAAATGGCAGGGGATCTTCTGTCTCGAATGTACGCGCATCCACAAACAGAACTTCGTCCAGATCAAATGAAACTCTCACGGCTTCCTCTCAGGTTCTTGCTTTTTCCATCAATAAAATGGAACGATTGAAAACAGTTATATGATACACGAATCCAGGTGAGATTGCAAATATTATAGTCAGGAGATTTAACCGATATATAAAGAGAACGCCCTCAATCGAGAGCGTTCTTTTTGAATGTAATTATGGTTTGCACATTTCGAGATTCCGGTAGCTGCTATTCTTCTGCAGCTTCTTTTGTTTCTTCTTTCGGCTGTACAATCTGAATGTGTACGTCTGCAAGCTGCTGCTCGCTGACCTCTGACGGGCTGCCCATCATCAGATCCTGTGCGCCCTTGTTCATAGGGAAGGGAATGATCTCACGGATGGTCTCATCTCCTGTCAGCAGCATGATCATTCTGTCCACGCCGGGAGCGATGCCTGCATGCGGCGGTGCCCCATAGCAGAATGCATTATACATAGCGGGGAATTTTGCCTTCACATCATCCTCGCCAAGACCTACAATTTCGAAGGCTTTGACCATGATCTCGGGATCGTGGTTTCTGACGGCGCCGGAGGACAGCTCCACGCCGTTGCAGACCAGATCGTACTGATAAGCCAGGATGGTCAGGGGATCTTCGTTCTCGAGGGCGTTCAGGCCTCCCTGAGGCATGGAGAAGGGATTGTGGCAAAATTCGATCTCACCGGACTCCTCTCCGATCTCGTACATGGGGAAATCAACGATCCAGCAGAACTCATAACGCTCTCTGTCAATGCAGTGGTCGATCTTGTTGCCGAAGACTTTACGGATCACACCGGCCGTCTTTAAGGCCGTCAGTTTCTTGCCTGCGGAAATGGCTACGAAATCGCCTGCTTTCAGTCCCATCTTGGAGATGACTTCCTCTTTTCTCTCCTGCAGGAATTTGGAAATGCCGC
>JAFZNL010000151.1 GCA_017550925.1 Lachnospiraceae bacterium
AGGCGATCCTGCCATCGATGAAAAACAGCTGGAACGTCTCCAGCTGATGTACGATATCTGTAAGGATCCTTATTATGTTGAGCGGCTCGAAGATTTTGACTGGACCTATCATCTTTTCCGGACACTTCAGTATTATCTCATGGCAGTGGAAAACAATAATGCCGCCGGGTTTACGAAGGACCAGATGGAGATCATCTACCAGCGCGGCGTGGAGTACAGAAAGATCTGGACAGAGCACCAGCAGCATCTCCTGGAGATCATGGGCAGCGCAGAGGATACCGCAAGCATTGAAACCCTCATTGCCCGGATCGAATATCTGACGGGGCGCACCACCAAGGAGGATTACCGGGACTGCATGCTGGATATTTATAAAAAGCGTGACAATACATCCTATGAAACCGGAAAAATGTATGCCAACCTGGTGATCCCGGTGGAACTGGCCAAGATCATAGATCCCGATAATATCACGGAATTTGAAAAAAGCATGATGCTCAGCATCTATCAGGATATCATCAGTTTTGCTTTCCATATGCCAAACGGTGCCAGCCTTTCCGCCATGCTGGAATATCTCTACGGCATCATTGAATCCTTTGTGGAGATCCCCAGCCGCATGACCTTCGAAGACATGGTACTGCAATGCATGGCAGCCATCCATCCGCCAACCTATGTTCACTCACAGATGGTAGGGCAGATCACGGAATGCCTCTGCGGACATCTGATCCGCTTAAAGCCGGAACTTCTCATCGGTGTCTGTGACACGGTCAGCGCAGACGATGTAAAAGAAAAGCGCGGCGATATCCTCCGCTTTGCCTACCATGCAGCCCTGTGCCACGATCTTGGCAAGATCAGCATCATCGATACGGTCTTTATGTACGGCCGTAAACTCCTGGATATGGAGTTTGACCTGATCCAGACCCATCCAAAGACCAGTTATGAACTGATGAGCCGCTTTTCTTCCACAAAAAAATACGCTGAGGTAGCCCTGGGCCATCATAAATGGTATGACAATTCCCGGGGTTATCCCGCTGATTATGACACCTCCACCAGCAAGGTAAAAACCATCATCGACCTGGTGCTGGCAGCCGACTGCCTGGATGCAGCCACCGATACCATCGGCCGCAGTTACCAGCGGGGCAAGCAGCTTGCAGATTACATCGGCGAACTGAAGGAAGGCAGCGGAACCCGATATGCACCCTGGCTTTTGGATCTGTTTGCCGACAAGGACGTTCTGGAAGATTTGACCTATCTGCTGCGGGAAAGCCGGAACCAGAACTACCGGAATATGTACTATATGCTCCGCGAGATGCATGAGCGCTGACGCTTTCTCCTTTTCAGTTTGAATGATACAGTTCTGACAAAGTAGTTTGAAAGAGCAAGGATATGTAAAAATCCGAGAAAAAACAACCAGAGGTACCTTTCGATTATGAATATTTTAAAGAGCAGGAAATTTTTGATCATTGCCGGCTGCTCCACTGCCGTCCTGATCGCAGCTATCATTTTGGTCCTCGTCCTTCGCAGCAAGGACGCTTACCGCATCGTCAAGATCTTCGAAGTGGATGGAACAGCCAGTGTGGAACGTGTCGATACCGGCAGCTTGGACCCTTACGCCAATATGGTGCTCGCCTCCGGCGACCGTGTCTGCCTCGATACCGGCGAAATGACCCTCAGGGCTGACGAAGACAAATACATCTACCTGGAAGAGCAGACCGAACTGGTGCTGCATGCCACCGGCAATTCCGAGCATAGCAAGACCAAGATCGATCTGGTCCGCGGCGCTATCACCAACGAGATCCAGAACAAGCTGATCGGTGATTCCAGTTATGAGATCAACACGCCGAACTCCACCATGTCCGTCCGCGGCACCATCTTTTATGTCCGCGTCTATGAAGTTGACGGCATCAAATATACGAACGTGGTGGTTTTTGACGGAAACGTGTCCACCAGGCTGGTCTATAAAGACGGCACCATGGCCGACAAGGAAGTCAGCGTGACCAAAGGCAGTGAAGTGACAATCTATGAGGATTCGAAACATACGGATTATGTATCCGATCCTGCTCCCATCGATTTTGAAGCCCTTCCCGAAAGTGTTCTTCATGTGCTTCAGGAGATGATCCATGACGGCAGCGATGTTTCCATTACAGAAGAGGAAATCATAGACATTCTCAACGGACTTGATAACGGTAACTACAAAGCTGACACCGCAAACACAGGTGATGATGAGGATGGCATATCGGAAGATGAAGGTTCAGACGACAGTACCGGCGGTGATTCATCGGAAGGGACCGATGAAGGATCAGACGAAGATGAAAACGGCGACGGCTCAGATTCCACCGGAGGCGGTGACGACAATTCTACCACCGGTCAGACCGGTGACAATGGCAGCGGTGATAATACCTCCAACCAGTCAACCGGCGACTCACAGGACGGAACCGGCGATAATACCGGCAACGGCAACACCGATAATACGGATAACGGAAATACAGGGGATAATAACCAGACCTCTGACAACTCTTCCACGTTCACCGTTACCTTCATGTACAACGGCAGCGTCTTCGGCACGCAGAAAGTCGGAAAAGGCAAAAAAGCGACAGAGCCTTCCTTAGATCCCGCTCAGAGCGGCAGCTGGGACTTTGATTTCGATACAGCCATCAATGCTGATACAACGATCAACTGGAAATAATTCCGATGAATGATGAATTGACAGTGTAACGTCCGATATGGAAATACAGAAACAATAAACGAATACCAGATTCAAGAGGGGTCCTTATGACACAAAGTTCACATGACAAAAAAAATAAACTCTTCCTTCGCCGGCTTTTACCCATACTGGGCGGCATGGCCATCCTATTTGCAGTACTATCCCATACCATCCGGGGCGCCGGCGTTGCTACGGATCCATCCGGCGTTGTATCCTATTCGGCATCGGGCGGTGTTATCACCCTCACTTCTGCCGAAAACAGCATAGTCATTTTGAAAGAGATCGGCGGCGAGACCGAATTGATCTTTCTTGATGCAGCCAACACCACGGTTCCCATAACATCTCCGTCCGGCATTGTTTTAGCGTCTGATACCATTACGCTGGTGCAGTCCGGAAGCACAAGTGTCGGCTCCATCACTAACAAGGCTGATTCCACTATTCTGATCAGCGGAAGCCATCAGGGCGATCTGACGAATGAAACAGGGGGAAACATTGAGATCAGCAGCACCGGCTCTTTGACCGGCAATCTGACAAACCTTCCCGTCACCGGTACCATCACCGTCTCCGGCAGCTGCGATACCAATGGCATTTCCAATGAAGGAACTCTGCGTATCACTTCGTCAGGCCATGTATCCAGCGGCAATCTTTACAGCGACTATGTCCTGTCCAATGCCGGCACTCTCTCCATCAACATAAGCGGCCAGCTGATGAATATCGGCACCATGACAAATTCAAACAGAATCGACCTGAATGGTTCAACCACTTTCTACAATCGGGGCAGCTTTACCAATGAGACAGGTGCCTGGCTCTATCTCGTCGATGGCATGTCCGTCCGAAATGCCGAGGATACCGGAAATTCCACATTCGGCGTATTCACCAACAACGGTTCCATCGATGCGGCGAATGGCACCGGCAGCATTGATTTAAACGACTGGAATACAGTTCCCGGAACAAAGATCATCAATAACGGCACCATAGCAAGCGGCTTCACAACCATCGGAGCCGGCCAGGGGACCTTCGAAGATACAAGCAGCGCGGTTTATAAATCCATGGGGTATTCCTTCACAAAAGATTCTTCCACCCTCAATGGAACTGTCATTGCCGACAGCACCACTTTGATCACCTCTGCAGGCGGCAGCTTCACTTTGCAGGTAGGCTCTAAAAGCAAAAAGATTTCCGGCGTGATCACCGATGAGAAAGCACAGGATCTGATCGATAATAAGCAGCCCTCCGATGTGGGCTGGACCGTGTCAACACTTCCGAATTTCTATTTCGGACAGGAAAACAAAATACTCAGCCTCGTAAAAACGGCGGATGGCTATGACGGAATCCCCTATCTTGAGTACAATATCAGCGGAACCTGGACCGACGATCCGGACGCTTGTGCGTACTATGGACCATACACGGTACGCGCTGTGGCACCGGAAACAGATAATTATCAGGAAAGCAAAACCGGAAGTTATTATTTTAACATAGACACGCTCCCGCTTTCCGACTCCATGCGGGTAAACTCAACGGATTACGCTGCTCTCCAGGGCATGGCAAATGATATTTATACCAATAAAGATACCATCACGCTGAAAGCGAAAGAAGGCTACCAGATTGCTTTCTCCTCTTTCAAAGATGCCGATTTTGCTGATTCCGTCACCGTTTCGAAAGATGATCTGTATTTATCCACCGGTGAACTCAACTCCGGATATGCCTATTTCTTTTTAAGAGATAACGATCCCTCCTCCTCGACATACAAAGCGATCACCAAAGAAGTCTGGATCGGAACAGCCGCCGGCTCCATTTGTCCGACCATGGGCAACGTCATCTTCGACAGCGAAGAACCCGATATCCCTGTAACGGTTGTACTTGACGGCTCCAATACCACAATAGCCCCCGGAACGACAACGCAGGGAAAGATCATGGAACTGAAGGTAACGGATAAAACCCTCGACAAGGTTGTTGTAACAGGACTCGGTGACCAGACACTGACCCGTGCCAACGGGAAAGTTGCTGCCATCGGCTCCGTGTATACGGCAACAGTTACACTGACAGCCACTCCCGGTCCTGCGCAGGATGTGACCATCGCAGCCTATGATATGGCCGGTAACTATTCGAGCCTGTCTTTTTCCCTGAAGTATCCGCTCCAGACCGCTACTGCTTCTGTTTCGGTCCCCGATACCGAAGTCGGAACAGACTATACTCCGACCCTGACCACCACTTCAGACGGAACGGCTGTTTACTACTACAAACTCCAGTCAGATCCTGATACAGCCTATCAGACGACAAAACCCACAGCTGCCGGGGCTTATTCCATCATGGTCAAGATCCCCGAAACGGATACTTATACCTCCGTCAGCTGCGAATCGACTTTTACCATCAGCAGAAAAACGCCTACCCTCAGCCTCAGCTGCGCAGACACTGTTGTGGGAACGGATTATGAACCGGCCGTTTCCACGAGTTCTGACGGAACCGTGAAACTGGTCTACAAAAAATCTACCGATCCGGATACCGCTTATGATTCAAACAAACCTACGGCTGCCGGCTCTTACCACGTCATGGCTGTCGTTCCCATGACCGATACTTATAATGGCACATCTGCTACGGCATCCTATACCATCAGCCGCAAAACCACGACTGCGACCGTAACGGTCAGCAACACAACGGTCGGCACAGACTACGAACCAGTCCTGACAACGGAATCTGACGGTAAAGCATCCGCAAGCTTCCTTTACAAAAAAAGCACCGACGGCGACAGCGCTTATTCAGTGACCAAACCGACTGCTGCAGGAACCTATACTGTCAAAGCGGTCATTCCGCAGACAGATACCTATAACGCCATCACATGCACGGCAACCTATTCCATTGCAAGGCGAATTGCCACAGCCACGGTCGTGGTACCAAACACCGTCATCGGTCAAAGCTATGATCCTGTGCTGACAACAGAATCCGACGGAAAATCATCTGCTACCTTCATGTATAAAAAGAGCTCCGATGACGACAGCCTGTATTCCTCAACCAAGCCCACCGCTGTCGGTACCTATACCGTCAAGGTTTCCGTTCCTCAGACAGAAACCTATGAAGCAGTGACTGACACATCAGAATTTACCATTTCTGCCAAGACCGTAGGCTCTGCTACGGTGCAGGTAGCCGATACCTATGTGGGAACCAGCTATGAGCCTATCCTGTCCACGGATTCCGATGGCAAGGATTCAGCTGTCTTTACTTACAAAAAAAGCACAGATCCGGACAGTATGTATTCTTCCACAAAACCCACTGCTGCCGGCACCTATATAGTCAAAGCGGTGGTTCCTGAAACGGCAACCTACGAAGCGCAGACCTGCACGGGGACTTTTACCATCAAAAAGAAAACACCCGAGGCCAAGGTTGAGATTGCGGATGTGATCATCGGAACGAGCTATTCTCCGTCCTTTTCCACCACCTCTGACATAGCCTCCGAAGTGGTATATCAGTACAAGAAAGAAAGCGATCCGGACAGCGCTTATTCCTCAGCGCAGCCTACAGCAGCCGGCAGCTATATCGTAAAAGCATCCGTTCCGGCCTCTGATACCTATGAAGCCATCGAATGCACGGATACCTTTACCATCAGCAAAAAGACGCCATCGGCATCCCTCAGCGTACCGGACTCTTTACCCGGCACAGAGTATGAACCCGTGCTGACCACGGATTCTGATGCAAAGAGCAGTGCTTCCATCCTCTATAAAGACGCCACGGATGATTCTGCATCATTTGCCTCAGGAAAGCCCAAAAAGCCCGGCAGCTATATCGCAAAGGCCATCATCCCCGCATCGGAGACCTATACCGCCATCTCCGTACAGACTACCTTTACCATCGAAAAACACACAACAACGTCTACGCTTACCATCACAGACGTATATGCCGGCACGGCGTATGAACCGATTTTCACCACAAACTCAGACTCTGCGGAAAGCGTGACTTTTGCATATAAGGATGTCAATGCCAAAAA
The DNA here is from genome assembly GCA_017550925.1 of Lachnospiraceae bacterium. Taxonomy (GTDB): domain Bacteria; phylum Bacillota; class Clostridia; order Lachnospirales; family Lachnospiraceae; genus RGIG7926. Next base: position 6,675 of record JAFZNL010000151.1, read on the forward strand.
CCCGACCTACACCGTGGTGCGTCCCCTCCTTCCCGGCAGTTACATGGTACGGGCCACCTTGCCGGCAACAGCCTCCTATCACGCTGTCAGCGTGGAAGCTTCGTATCGCATCAGATACCTTCCTGCCCCGGAACCGGCTTACACCCTTTCGGGAACGGAAGGCAATAACGGCTATTATACCAGCGATGTTTACCTGAACGCTCCGGAAGGATATTCCATCACCCGCGATGATGTATCCGGTACCTACGCCCGCCTACTTCTCTGGGATGAGGATCTTACAAAAGTCCATCTGAAAAGAACTTCCGACGGTGCTTACACAGATGCGATCAGCGTGACGGAGAAAGTAAAGATCGACAAAGAAGCTCCTTTCATAAAAGAGGCCACCGATCAGGACGGTGAAGATGTGAATGTTAAAAACGGCAAAACCATCAAAGCCGACAAACTGAAGCTCATCATCTTTGACGATCATCTCTACGATGTGCTGATCGATGATGAGTCCGTCAACTTTGACGGCCACGCTACCACACAGCGTTTTGAACCGGAGGATGAAAGCCAGACCTTCAAAGTGACTGCCTATGACAAGGCCGGCAATAAATTCGAGACCACCTTTACCCTGGAATCCGTATGGCAGGAAAAGGGCGTCATTCCTTCCGGCAGAAAACTGAAACTGAAGAAAGGCAAGTCCTATAAACTTGATACCGGCTCATGGAAGGTCAGCGGTGATGACACCGTTTACAACGGCGGCATGGCAGTGTTTGTGAAGTCGGATGGAGATTACTCTTTTACGAAACAGTAAGCCCCTCATC
>JAFZNL010000152.1 GCA_017550925.1 Lachnospiraceae bacterium
GAACTATTTCCTGACCCTCCATTATCTCCGTTGCCACCGTCGCCTCCGTTGTCTCCGTCGCCTCCGTTGTCGGATCCGTTTCCACCATTCCCGCCGCTATTTTCACTAACAGTATTGCCTGATACCGTATATCCCTTAATGCGCAAAGTATAATTCTTTCTTATGACAGAAGATACCTCGGCAGGTTTGTTTGCCATACCATAAAAATATTTTACGCTGCCGGAAGCTGAGCCTGCGCAAAGCGGCGCCGCATCTCTCCAGCTGCCTCCTTCTGCAGTCTGCACATAGGTTTTATCTTCCATTGTATCAGAGTAAAAGAGCCACTTCTGGGTAGAGCTTGCCGCGACCTCTTCCTCACAGGCTGCTGCCAGGCCTGCCTTTTTTCCGTTTTCATCCTTTAAATCTGTAAACACGATGGAGAATTTCTGACCCGCCTTCAAATCAACCGGCTGATTCAGTTTGATCGTATGATACCCCCTGTAGGGAAGGATGCCTGTCTGCGTACTGACAAGGGTTCCACTCTCCGGCTTATTTTCCTGCGGATCCGTATAGACAGACAGGGTATAGGACAGGCTGTTTGAATTGATCCCGATCCCCACAGATTCCAGAGTCTGATCAAGGTCAGTTGCCTCATAAACAGCTGCTCCTCCGGATAAGGCATAACCATAGGATCTGTAGTTAGCATTCCCGTCATATTGATAGATATTCTCATACCGATCCGATGCATCACAGTCAAAAACAAAGGCATACTTATGCGTGGAGCTTCCTGTCACCTGACGAAGTCCATGGTCCTCATAAGAGAGCCAAAAATATCCATTCTGCGCACTTAAATTGCTTTCTTCACCATAGCTGTTTCGGATCAGCCAGGCACCGTTGTTTTCCGGTCTGTGTCCCTCATTGAAATATTCCTTCGGGAAATCATCATCCCAACCCACGATCACCACGTTATGGTTGGTCCCCCACAAAGAAGTGTCCTCTTTATCGTAGAAATAACAGTCATGCGCGGGATTATCATAACCCACGCTTACCGAACGATACCCCGTTCCGACCGCTCCAAATTCACGGATCAGCTCTTTCATGGTATCTCTGACGCTTTCATCCTCATAGCTGTCACCGATATCAATGATATAGGCATTTTGCAGATGGGCACTATCGGCTTCATATGCCTCATATGTAGAGTTCCCGCTCGTTGTCAGTCCGTCCTTATCTGCGTCTTTGTTTTCATTGATCACCTCGTATGGCGCTAATTCCTCGGAAGCAGGTCCGCACCAGGACGCCAGATGCCAGATTGTCAGCATATTGTTTCCGCCCACATTCAGGTAATCTTTCTCCCCTTTATAACTGGCCACATTATAATCCCCTGTGATATGACCGAGTGGATCAGAAAGGAGACCTTTATTGAAAAAATAATAGGCCAGGTGTCTCTCGGAAAGATCTATTGACGTATCATATATTCCTTTTTTGATCAGTCCGATCTCAGAACAGCCGAGCGCACCAAAACACCAGCAGATCCCCAGATTCCCCTGGTTACGAAGAGCCGGAAGAAGCCCGGCATTTCTCGGATCATATTTGGCAGGCAGATCTGTTTCATCTGCAGGTGCATTCATTTCCGGATCTGGTTCTTCTGATTCCCTCCCAGATGCAGCGCTTATGTCAAACTCCTCATCCGCCCGTTTCATTTCCCGCAGCAGTGGCGCGCTGTTTTTTCCTATTTTTGCAAAAGATACTGCTGTCTCTTCCTCTATTCCAATGACATCCGCGGCGTCCACAGGGTCATCCTCCGGCAGATCGATATAATCACCGTAATTATCCGCATTATCTTCTATGACTTCATGAGCAGCGATCTGTTCATTGTCAGCCTGTAAAAAATCCGCTTCTGCATCTTCGTATCCTGACTTAGTTTCCGCCATTGTGGCCGTCGAAAAATCCGGGCAAATGCAAGAAAAGGCAAGCACAAGTGAAAGCCCCATGCCTGCCCATCTTTTGACATTCAATTTTTTTGCACCATCTTTTTTATGCATTCCCATCCCCTGTAGTACTATCCGATTTTGTTTCCTCTGCCGGCTCTGTCTCCTTCACCGGTTTTTTATCAGGACTTCCTGCTGCATCTGTATCCTTCGATACATTCTCTGTCTCCGTCTTTCTTTCTGCAGCTCCCTCTGTCGGCTTTTCGCTTTCGGCCGCATCCTGCGCCGCCTCTTCCGCCTTCTTGCTCTCGTCCTCTTCCCGAACAAGGCGCATGATCTTCTCTTCTTCTTTCGCTTTCTTACTCTTCTTCAAAAGAGCCGGATTCAGCTCTTCCATATATGCTTCGTAAGCTGCAAGCACCTCTTCGGTCTCGCCGTCCATCTCGATCTCTCCGTCATTGAGCCAGATAACCCTGGTGCAGAGATTGCGGATCGTTTCATTACTGTGGGAGACAATGATAACTGTCCTGTCCCTGGCAGAGATCAGGTCCTGCATCTTGCGGAAGCTTTTCTTTTTGAACTGAATATCACCCACGCTGAGGACCTCATCGATCAAAATGATATCTGTCTCCATAACTGCGGTGATGGAAAAAGCAAGCTTTGAATGCATACCGCTGGAGTAAGTCTTCACCGGCATATTGATGAATTTCCCAAGGCCGGAGAAATTGACGATCTCCTTATATTTTGCGTTGATCTCTTCTTTGGAAAAGCCAAGCAAAAGACCGGAAAGATAGATGTTTTCTTTTCCCGTCAGCTCACCCTTAAAGCCAACGCCAATGGAAAGCAGGGAAATGGAATAATCCCCGATGTCAATGGTCCCTTCATCAGCGGAGAAGATACCTGCCACGGAACGAAGGAGTGTTGACTTACCGCTGCCGTTCTTTCCCACAAGACCGATGATCTCTCCCTTGTAAACATCAAAACTGACACCTTTAACTGCTTCGATCTCTTCCAGCTTGGTCTTTTTCAGGGAAAAGAAGCTCTTTTTGATGCCCTCAACTTTGACTACCTTATATCGGATGTGCACATCCTTCACTGATATGACAGTTTCCTGATTCATGCCTGTCTCCTGAATTTCATACTATGGTTCACAATTCTTTCAGATCGCGCCACTTGATCAGATGATCTTCACATAACTGTTTTCATGCTTGGTTATGATCCTGGTTCCGATCACAGCCACAATGGCGCTGGCCACCGCCCAGATCAAAAGTCCCTTAAAACTGGGTTTTTGTTCATACAAAATGCACCTGCGCATACCGCTGACAAAGAGGGCCACCGGATTGCCGTAAAGCATGATCTTGTTGTAAGGCTCCGGCACACGGGTGGTGATATCGTAAATGATCCCGGACATGTAAAACATCAATCTCAGCAGCACACTGATCAGATGGGCCAGGTCATCGATGTAAACGCCGAGATTCAGCACGATGGAGCAGATGGCATAGGTGGTCAGCAGATGTACCAGCACTACCGGGATCGCAAAGATGATCCTGTAGGTCAGATGCACATGATAGATCGGGATCATGACAATGACCAGCAGGAAAGCGATGCACATCTTGAAGCCTTCCTCCATCATGGTATTAAAGATCAGAATATACTTCGGCAGATATACCTTCGTGATAGTTCCCTTGTTTTTCCTGACCAGTCGAACGCTCTTATTGACGCAGGCGCTGAAAAAGTTCCAAAGATTCAAACCGATGAATACAAAGAGTGGGAAATACTTTTCGCCTTTCCCGAACACAACCAGGGATACGAAGGTATACACCAGCATGAATAACAGGGGGTTTAAGATCCACCAAAGCCAGTTCAGACGGCTGGTCGCCACGTCAGCCTTCAGGGAAGACTTGACGGAAAACAGCATATAGCTTTTATATCGTTTTATATTGGAAATAAACTTCTTCATACCGAACCTTATGCCTTTCTGTCCGACTCAGACAGATCCTCCTTGATCTGTGTAGTGGAGATTTCCGGCGTTCTTGGCAGATATACCACTTCACAATACTCTTTCAGGAAATCAAACTTTCCTTCCCAGTCATCTCCCATCACAAAGGTATCAACCTTAAATTCCTTCACGTCTGAGATCTTCTGGTCCCATCCTTCCTCCGGGATCACAAGATCCACATACCGGATCGCTTCCAGAAGTTTTTTGCGCTTTTCATAAGAAAAATAGCACTTCTTCTGTTTCTCGTTCCAGTTAAACTCATCCGTAGAAAGCGCCACGATCAGATAATCTCCGTAGGCCTTGGCTCTTTGCAGCAGATTGACATGCCCATAGTGCAGCAGGTCAAAGGTTCCGTATGTGATCACCTTTTTCATTTTCATTCTCCCTATATACTTCAATCATTTCCGGCTTTGTAATTTCACTCCGGTTTACACTACTCCAAATATTTCATCAATTTGTTAGCATACGCTTACCTTTCCAGCTTTGTACATATGCCTCATGCGCATCCAGCGCTTTTCGGTACTCATCCGGAAGGTGGCCTTCGATCAGCCAGTCGATCACTCTGTCACAGGCATTTGTATCGACTGTATCAAAATGATTTCCGACATACTCTGCGACCTTTTCGCTTTCAAAATCCTCTGCTTCGATGGCCGCAAGCAACCCGTCAAAATCCGTAACCACTTTCCCCGGCGCATTCTCCCGGTAGGGTCTGTGAAATCCCCGGTCCTTTGCATAATCCTCCTCATCAAAAGCATAAAACAGCATTGGTTTTTGCATCAATGAAAACTCAAACAGTGCAGAGGAATAATCTGTAATCAGCAGATCCGTAATCTGAAATAAATCCTCGATCTGTTCATTGCCGACATCGATGATCAGATCTTTGCATTCATCCGGCACCAGTGGCTTTTGCTTGATCCAGGGATGCATCTTGAAAAGAAGGATCCAGCCTTTTTTCTCCGCCAAGTCATGCATCGCGCGCAGATCGATCCGATCATAGGGATAATGCGCATCCTTATAACCCCTGCCGCGATAAGTCGGCGCAAAGAGCATGACTCGTCTGTCCCGGCAAGCCGGATAGATATCTAGCAAGCGCTTCTTTGTTTCTGCAGCTGCTTCCTGATCCAGAAAACGATCCATCCTCGGGATCCCGCAAGGGATAATCTGCTCCCCTGCAATACCCCAAAGCTCCGAGAAAATATCCCTGACTTTGACGCTGGATACCGTTGCATAAGTTATCCGTCTGTGGGAAGACATGGGCGATACCGCGCCCTTGCAGCCCCATCTGCTGTAACCGGTTGCCTTGAAGCCAACCCCGGCATGCCATAACTGGATCAGCGAAAAATCTTCCCCGGGGTCCAGCCAGTCCAGCATCGGCACATGCTCATCAATGACGACAATCCTGTTTTTTGCAAGGTTTGCCGCCATCTGCAGATCGTCTCGAAAACTTTTTTTTCTCCCTGCCGGATTGATTGAAGCCTGATGGATCTGCCACAGTTTCTCCATGTCCCTGGCAATCATACGATCTCGCACTGCATTCAGATTATCTGCTGTCAGTCCTTCGTGCAGACGTAAAAACAAGATACTGTTTTTTCTGCCTTTTGCATTTGCACCTTTCTGCAGTTGATACCAACATCTGATCAGATCCTTTTTCCGATCTGAGACAAAGCGGCGTAAATCCTTCTTTCCGTTAAAATCTCTTACTTCTATTACAAGAGGCTGACCCTTCGTCAATTCAGGTTTGATCGTGACCTTATAATAACAGCCTTTCCGGTATGGGTATTTCAATGTTAAACCGTTGTTTGGCCCAACCGGCTCATCTTCTGATCCTATGGAGATACCATCTGCCGTCACTGCATCTGCAATATATATATCGTCGCTATTGCAAACTGCGATCCCATAAGTTCCTGGATCCAGGCAGGCATTGTCACCGCGGTTTGTGATCAGAAAAGTAAGCACCCGCTTACTGCCCTCAGATGCCACAGATTCAAATACACCGACACGCTTTCGGCTATTTGTTTCCACAACATAAAACTGAAGCGCATCCGCGCCTTCCCCTTCCCAGGGTTTACCATCTTTTGTAACCCTAAGCGTCAGTTCGAGACGGATCCGCTTTTGGCAAATCCCTGTAACCGTGCAGGATACCCCGCGTCCGGCATCATCCTTACTGTTCACTACAGACCCCGCTCCTTACGATAAGCAGCAAGACCTCCCCATGCGGTGTCTTTTTCCGAAAGGATCAGATCTTCCCGGGTCATGCCCTCAGGCATAGGCCAGTCAATTCCGATCTCTTCATCGCTCCAAAGCAGTCCGCCCTCATCATTGGGGTGATAGAAATCCGTACATTTGTAAGCAAATTCCGCATAATCAGAAAGCACGATAAAGCCATGCGCAAAATTCTTCGGGATAAAAAACTGCTTCTTGTTTTCTGCGGAAAGCCGTACTCCAAACCACTGTCCGAAAGTTGCACTTCCCTCCCGAAGATCCACTGCCACATCAAAAACCTCACCGCTAATCACACGCACCAGCTTATCCTGCGGAAACTCTTTCTGGAAATGCAAACCTCTCAAAACGCCTTTCTTTGAGGCCGACTGGTTATCCTGTACAAATACATGATCGATCCCTGCCTCTTTGAAATCATTTGCATTATAAGTCTCGCAAAAATATCCGCGGGCATCACCGAATACCGTCGGCGTGATCACATACAATCCCTCGATATGACAAGTTTCTACTGTAATCTTTCCCATATTGCCTCTCCCGTTATGAATCTGTATTAGGATCAAAATTATGGTCACTTTTTTGATCCCGTCATCTTCACATCATACACGAAAATCACAAAAATGTCTACCTGACCCCGCTTTAATAACTCATCAGCTCAGAGATCATAGTCAAAATAGAACTACCATAATTGGTATCGGCTGCCCAACCCTTGCCGTTCGGATTGTCAGGGATACCAAGCCACTCTACGTAAGGAGCGGTATTTCTGGTCACATAGGTAAAGCGGTCATCCACGCAGGCCTGCACCAGTGGTGCGGTAGTCGCATAAGCTTTCAGGTGCTGTACCTGTGCCCGGATACCAATCTGTACACTAGGATAAGAATTCCCTGGAACACCGCCACCTGTTGCGCCGAGACCTGCAAAATTATACTGGGAAATATCCACATCACCACCATAGCGGAGGAAGTTGGTTTCCTTCATTGCCTGGCAGAATGCCAC
>JAFZNL010000153.1 GCA_017550925.1 Lachnospiraceae bacterium
AGAGCTGTCCAAAGTAAAAGAATTCTATGTGCAGGCCCTGGGAATGAAGATCTGCCGGCAGTGGGCAGACGGGCTTATGATCGATACAGGCAATGGTCTGCTTGAAATCTTTACGAATGCAGATGGAGAACATCAGCTGGGCGCGATAAGGCATGTGGCTTTGCTGACAGATGATGTGGATCTGTGCGTGGAAAAAGTAAAGGCACTTGGATATGAAGTTTTCATAGAGCCGAATGATAAGGATATTCCTTCAAATCCTGTTTATCAGATCCGGATGGCATTTTGCTATGGACCATTAGGGGAACAGGTGGAATTCTTTTGTGAGAGAGACTGAAAAAATGTCGCGCATTACACCGGACATCATTGTATTATGTCGGGAAATAAGCTATCATAATAGAGTAATTCAATCAAACAGTGTCTGAATATGAGGGAATATCATGAGACTTATGAGTTTGAACTGTCCCAACTGCTACGGACAGTTAAAGCAGGTTGAAGAAGGGAAATTCTATTGTGAAAGCTGTGGTACTTCGTTTCTTGCGGATTACGATAAGGACGATGTGGAGTTTCAGCGGATCAAAACCGAAGGTGAGATTCAAAGACAGCAGCTGAATATGCAACAGATGGGGATGGCGGCTTCGCAGAAGCGGCAAAAAGAGCAAAACAAAATTAAAACCATCGTCATCATTGTTGTCGTGGCATTTTTCCTGTTGACAACGATTCCGACTGTTTTTATCTCCCTGAGAATGCAGCGTATCGCCGCAGAAAGAAGTGCGAAGCAGGCGCAGGAGCGGGAAGCGGCCCGCGAGCAGGAAAGACTGCAAAAGGAAGAGCAGCGCAAACAGGAAGAGCAGGCGAGGAAACAGGAAGAAGAGGAAAAGCGGCAGATGCTGCTTGCATCCTATAAGGTCACGCCGGATGATATCCTTTCGGATCCTTTCTTTTTGGAAAATGCGGAAAAAACCATCGAGGGGCAAATAGAAGATAACACGAATCTGTTTTATACAAATTGGGAATTCGGAAAGCCAGAGTATATCACCAGTTATATCCTGATCGCGAAAGACGATAATGAGAGTGTCCATAATATTCTGGCAAGTATTTACAAGGTACATTGGTATAAGGTGTATGATGACCGCACAGACCATTATATCATGTATGACGGTGCGTGCCTGTACAATATCTCCAAGAATACGGATGGTACCATCAAAGCGGATTATGCGCCGCATAGCCTTACCTATAACAGCAAGATCGTTGCGAACCAGTTTTTGAGCGGTTATACTGATTACGATCAGTTGATCAGACAGGAGATCTACGGTAATTCGGAATACGATTATACAGAATTTAAAATGAAGGAAACCGACGGCAGTGTTGATACAACGGAAAAAACGATAGCAGATACAGACTAGTTTGGAAAAGCCGGCAGCGAGAGGGGTGCCGGCTTTTCATATACGCATACGCGATGCTCACTTACTGATGCACATTTACTATGTTCGCCTACGACGCTCATTTACTATGTATATCTGCAATACGCGTTCGCTATATGCATATGCTATTGTGTAGAACTCTACCAATTCCGCCTTACTTAGACTGCTGATGAACGACGTGGTTTCCGATCTGCAGATCGTTTTCCGCCTTTGCCAGCCAGGCAGGGATTTCCGGTTCTGCAAAGACCGGGCTGTTATCATCATACACGGTGACATTTTGCGATGTGTTACCGGATTCTTCGTTTGTTTCCACTTTTCTGACCACGGTGATCCTTGGCAGCTTCTCGCTGCCCAATGTATCCATGGCGACGGAATCGCTCATCATGCTGAAGGATACCACATCATCCTCGTCAAGGATGTATTCAGCCCATCCCGGATTGTCCGTAGTACCGCCGGCGATGATCAGGTGTCGGTAGCCGTTTTCATCCGTATACTCATATTTGTAATAGGAATCCACGTCGCACTGATCTGTGATGTCCTCCTCTTTGTCATTGAAAGCAAAGTAGATGCGGCCGTCTTTGGCGTAGCAATAATCCGTGCTGTTGTTGGTATCGATCTTGATCTCGGATATGGTGGTGTTGGGGTCATCCGGCTGATAATCTTTTACGGTGACCTCAACGCCGTTTCCTGTTGTGAAATTCAGCACTTTTTTGATCCAGGGTTCGCCGTCCTGGGCGTAGGTGATCACGTTGGATCCCAAAAACAGAAGGGAAAATACAAAAGCAGTATAGATTGATTTTCTCACTGCGGTTTTCCTGCGAATGCGCCTGCGATCCATAAGGGAATCAACTGTGATTTCCGGGCGGTCGCCGATGGCATCAAATGCTCTTTTATAGCTTTCCTGTTCATTCATAAACCAGGTCCTCCTCCAAATTGTTCTTCAGCATACTTCTGGCTCTCGATAATCTTGTTTTCACGCTGCCATCTGACACCTTCAGTATGTTAGCGATCTCTGCGACCGAGTAATCTTCGTAGTAGAAGAGGTGCAGGACAATGCGGTATTTCGCGGGAAGCTTCATGACTTCCGCCAGCAGCCAGGTATCCTCGCTTTGCTCCGTGGTCAGTGTCTGGGCGACTTCTTCAAGGGAAACCGTATTCCACCGCCAGGTGCGCCTGTTGATATCTTTTGCTTTATTGATTGCCACACGCAGCAGCCATGCCTTGATGTGCTCCGGCGATGAGAACTCTTTTTTGCTGAGGTGATACTTCAAAAATGTATCCTGAACTACATCATCTGCGTCCGAAGCGTTTTGACATACGCTGAAAGCGGCGGCAAACAGGTGTTTCTGATGTTGTCTGATCAGATCTTCCACCGGTTCTCTCATAGCTTTGGTCTCCTTCGTTGTTTTTGAAAGGCCTTTCACTAATTATACGACCAACGGAGTAAAAAGGTTACAGGATCTGAAAAAAATGATGTGAAAAAACTGTGTCTGAGTGATCGCGCTTGTTTGTTGTGAAGAGAAACGCATGATGATATAATGGAAAAGTGTTGAATGAAATCTATGATCCATATGATCTGTGTAAAGTGTAAAAGACAAAGGAGGGGTAGTATGCCGACACCGGGGGGAAGAGGCGGATTAGGACCGAGAGGATTTTTGACGGAGGAAGAAAAAGAGAATCTGCCGAAAGTCGAGAAAGCGCTGATCTTCCGGATCTTGTCTTATATGAAGCCTTACAGGCTGCAGTTTGCATTTGTTTTCATTGCGATCCTGCTCAGCGCAGTGGTGGGTCTGCTGCCTTCCATTATCACGGGAAAGATCGTAGACCAGGCGCTGATCAATCAGGATATGAAGCTGCTGATCCGTCTGCTTTTCATGGCCTTTGCCACCTTGGCGGTATCGCAGATTATCGGTGTGCTGGAAACTTATATCAATGCCTGGATCTCCCAGAGGATTATTTTCGATATGAAAAATCAGATGTACCATCATCTGCAGTATATGCCCCATTCTTTTTTTACAACGGAAAAACAGGGTGACATCATTACCCGCATGAATACAGATATCAGCGGCGTCAGCACTGTGATCTCCGGGACGTTGTCCCATGTGGTGTCCAACGTCGCAACAGTGGTTACGACTTTGGTGGCGCTGTTTACCATGAGCTGGCAGCTGGCGATTGTGGGGATTGTGATCATTCCGCTTTTGATCCTGCCCACAAAACGGGTAGGGAAAAATCAGTGGAAGATCCGGTCGGATTCCCAGGCAAAAAATGATGAGATGAATCAGCTCATCAATGAGTCGCTCAGCGTCAGCGGCTCCATGCTGGTCAAGCTTTTTACCAGGGAAGAGCGGGAGTATGAAAAGTTTACCAGGGTGAACTCAGAACTGACCAAACTGAACTTAAAAGAGCAGCGGAGCGGCAGCTGGTTTCGGGTTGTCATGGGAATGTTTACCCAGGTGGGTCCGCTGCTGATCTATTTTGCCGGCGGGTATCTGATCATCTCCCGAATGGATGAGTCGCTGACAGTCGGTACCATTACGGCGATGGTGGCGCTGATCAATAGGCTCTACCGGCCGGTGCAGGACCTTTTAAACCTCCAGGTGGATTTTACAAGGTCCCTGGCGCTGTTTACCAGGATCTTTGAATACTTCGATATGAAGAGTTCCATCGTCACGCCGGAAAACGGAAAAAAGCCGGATGTGACCTGTCGGGATATCGTCTACGAGCATGTGGCTTTTTCCTATGACCCAGAGGTGCAGATCTTAAAGGATGTGAGCTTTACCGTACCGGGCGGTCAGATGTATGCCATTGTCGGACCCTCAGGTTCCGGAAAGTCGACAGTGGTCAATCTGATCCCGCGGCTTTATGATGTATCCGGCGGCAGCGTCAGGATCGGCGGCGTGGATGTGCGGGACTTTGATCTGTCCTATCTGCGGTCCAATGTCGGCGTGGTGTCCCAGGAAACTTATTTGTTTAACGGGACCATCAAAGAGAATCTGCTGTATGCCAAAGAGGATGCTACGGATGAGGAATTGATCGAGGCATGTAAAAATGCCAGCATCCACGATTTCATTATGAATCAGCCGGATGGCTATAACACAGTGGTGGGAAACCGCGGACTGAAGCTTTCCGGCGGTGAAAAGCAAAGGCTTTCCATTGCCAGGGTTATCTTAAAGGATCCGAAGATCCTGATTTTGGACGAGGCAACGTCAGCCTTGGATTCTATTTCAGAGAATGCGATCCAGACAGCGCTGGAACTTTTGATGAAGGGACGTACCAGTATCGTGATCGCCCACAGGCTGTCCACCATTTTGCAGGCGGATTCCATTCTGGTGGTCAAAGACGGTGTGATCGCAGAGCAGGGAAGCCATGAGTCGCTGCTGGCGCTTGGCAAGGTCTATAAGGAACTCTATGAAACACAGTTTCGGCAGATCCTGGATATGGAAGAGGGTGCGGATGGCGTAAGGCGTACGGATTACTGGGGAACCATTGAAGAGGAGACGAATGGATTTTAGTACGGCAGTACCCGAACAAGTGCTGAGTGTGAAATGGATATAGATTGATCGGTCTGGTATGTAGTTGGTTTTTGTCGGAGAGTAAATAGGGATGTACAAAAATTTCTTGTTTGACCTGGATCAGACATTGTTGGATTTTCATGCATCAGAGCGGATCGCTCTGGAGATCGTGCTGCGGGAAAACGGACTGTCTTTTTCGGATGATATCTATAAGGCGTTTAAAGCATATAATAAATCCCTTTGGCTGGAACTGGAAAAGGGAACGATATCCAGGGATGAGCTTTTTACCCTGCGCTTCCAGGATGTCTTCAATAGATGTGAAGGTGACTCATCAAATCTTGATCCGCTGAAGGTGAATACCGATTTTATCCGGACCATGTCGACCCATGGCGTGTTGATGGACGGCGCGTTGGAATGCGTGGGGCGGATCAAAAGCGAGATTGAGGGCGCGAGGATTTATGTCGTCACAAACGGTGCCACCATCAATGCAAAAGGAAGAATCACATCCACCGGTTTGGATGCGTATATCGACGGCTTGTTTGTCAGTGAGGACATGGGGGTGAACAAACCGACGGCCGAGTATTTTGATCTGGTGCTGGATGCCATAGGTCAGCCGAAAGAGTCCTGCATCGTCATTGGTGATTCGCTATCCTCCGATATGCTTGGGGCAAAAAATGCCGGACTAAAATCCGTATGGTTCATGCCCCAGGGAGATATCAAAGCTGCGGTCAGTGCCTATGGGATTGACTATCTTGCGGAGGATTATGATGAATTACTTGCGGTACTGAAGGAGTGGATAAGGCGGTAATTTTTGTAAGAAGAAATCACAAGATCACACTTAGGATTAAGATCAACCATCGATTTAACGCTTGACGTCATTTTCGTGAAATGATAGAGTGAGGTCAAAGCATACGGGTTAATCACAACTAAATCTCTAATTATCTTATTACTTGATTAGGTCGCCAAAAGTATTTTCATAGTGGTGCCAAACGCCTTTATTGGCGAGCTCCTTGACAATTGAATACGGTTCAGATAAATGTAAAAAAGTGCGGTTTTATCAGTATTTATAAG
>JAFZNL010000154.1 GCA_017550925.1 Lachnospiraceae bacterium
CGCGCCATATGCACGCAGATCCTGGAATTCCATCTGGTTTTGCTCAAGCATGGACAAAATCCCATGATCCGCCAGTGCATGCAAAAATACGAAGGCATGCACATCCTCTTCCGTCACGCCCCGGGTAAATCCGCTGGTATCCATCTGCAGGCCGTACATCAGCGCCGTGGCGGTCATCCGGTCCGGCTCGATGCCGAAATCTTCGTAGTATTTCGCGATCAGTGTACAGCAGCTCCCCACCGTCCGCACATCTTTATAAAAATAGTCCACGGGCACGACCGTGGGATGATGGTCTACGCAGGCCACTTCATCTCCGATCAGATCCAGGATATTGCCGTTATTCTTCTGGGAATCCACACAGATAATGGGATCGTTTTCTCCCATATCCGTCAGCTCATCTTTGGAAAAGATCTCGATCCCGAGGGAGTCAACCATCTTCTTGGTATTCAGCCGGTCTATCTTGCCGTGGAAACATAGTTTTGCATCAATTCCGAAGTGGATCAAAAACTGCTGCATGCCGAAGCCGGCGCCGATGGCATCCGGATCCGGGAAGTTATGGGTTTGTACGTAGACTTTTTTTCCTTTCAGAAGGTCCAACAATTCCTGCATAGTGTGTGAATTGTTTCTTTCAATATCCAGCATAGTTTTTCTCCCTTTCATTACACTCATGCGGCCGTATCAACAATACTTTCGCAATCCCTACGCCCATCATCAGGCTGATTATACTATTTCACAAATATCTACTTCGCCCATTGGTACAGCCCGGCGTAGATCCCGCCCTTTGCCATGAGTTCATCGTGGGTACCGGTCTCTTCGATGCCGTTCTCGCCAAGCACCAGGATCTTTTGTGCATTCCGGATGGTGGAAAGCCTGTGTGCGATCACCAGGGTCGTTCTGGACCTTGCCAGTTTTTCCAGGGACTCCTGCACGATGCTCTCGCTTTCATTATCCAGGGCACTGGTGGCTTCATCAAAGATCAGGATCGGGGGATTTTTCAAAAATACCCTTGCGATGGAAAGCCGCTGCTTCTGTCCGCCGGAAAGCTTGATGCCCCGCTGTCCGATATCCGTATCATAGCCCTTTGGCAGTTCCATGATAAAGTCATGGGCGTTGGCTGCCTTCGCCGCCTCGATGATCTCTTCCTTCGTGGCGCCCGGTCTGCCGTAACTGATGTTCTCCATTACCGTTCCCGCAAACAGGTACACATCCTGCTGTACAATTCCTATATTATCACGAAGACTCTTCATCGTCACGTCCCGAATATCTTTTCCGTCAATTAATATCCGGCCCTTAGTCACTTCATAAAAGCGCGGGATCAGGCTGCAAAGAGTGGTCTTGCCACCGCCGGAGGACCCCACCAGCGCCATGTAAGCACCGGCCGGCACATCCAGGTCGATATGCCTAAGCACCCTATGTGCCGTATCTTTATACTTAAAGGAAACATCCTGAAATTCGATATGTCCCTTCACATCGGAAAGCACCTGGGCATCCTCTTTATCCTGGATATCCGGCTCGACGGCCAGGATCTCCAAAAAGCGCTCAAAACCGGTGTAGCCGTTCTGGAACTGCTCGGTAAAATCGATCAGGGTCTGGATCGGCTCCGTGAAAACATTGATATACAAAAGGAAGGCGATAAAGTCCGGCACATCCACTTTTCCTTTGGTCATCAGAATGCCGCCGCAGATCACCACCGCCACCTGAACCAGCAGCGTAAAGGCGTTCATCCCCGAATGGAACATGCCCATGTAAAAGTAACTGCTGCGTTTTGCCTCGATAAAAGCGTCATTACCGACCTTGAATTTTTCCTCTTCTATCGCCTCGTTGGCAAAGGATTTCACTACCCGGATGCCGGAAAGATTATCCTCGATCTGGGTATTGATCAGGGCAACTTTTTCCCGGTTTTTCCGAAAGGCCTGCTTCATTTTCCCGTTCATATACAACGCATAAACCAGCATAATGGGAACCAGCGCAAAAGCCGCGATGGTCAGGTAATGGTTGATATGAAACAGGATCACAAAAGCACCGATGAGTTTGATCAGCGACAGGGCGATATTCTCCGGACCGTGATGCAGCAGTTCGCTGATCTCAAACAGATCGTTGGTGATGCGGGTCATAAGCTGCCCCACTTTTTGCTCATCATAAAAAGAAAATGAGAGTTTCTGGTAATGGGCAAAAATCTCCGCCCGCATATTGTACTCCATCCTGGCGCCCATCATATGCCCCACGTAGGCGATATAATATTTGGCACCGAACTGGATCAGCACCAGGGCCACCATGACCGCGCCGATGGTCGCCAGTTTCACTGACGCCGTCTCCGGATCAAAGCTTTGCAGGTTCTGGGTGATATAGCGCACCAGCAATGGTATGATCAGTGCGATCACAGATGCCAGAAATGCAAAGAACATATCCGACAAAAAGATCCCGATATAGGGCTTATAATAGCCGGCCATTTTTTTCAGATTTTGTTTCATGATAAATCCCCCTCATCCGATCCGTTCCTTCTGGCTCGCCCGGTATTGCAGCGGCGAAAGCCCGAAGCTCTTTTTGAACATCTCCGACATATAGCTGACGCCGTTAAAGCCTGTCATGGCGGCGATCTCCCCCAGGTTGCAGGAGGTGGTGCTCAGCAGCTCTGCCACTTTTCTGACACGGAAATCCAGCAGATAGCCGATGGGTGAAAGCCCGGCGTATTGGTGGAACAGCTTGTTGCACATGGATTTTCCTACATTTCCTTTGGCTGCGATCTGCTCTAAGGTAATGCTGTTTTTATATTCCGACTGAATGAAATACATCATATTTTTAAAGGCGCGCATATGGGTATCCATACTTTGGGTCGTTTCCAGCTCGCCGTAAGTGCTGCTCTGGTTTAAGATGATCTCCCAGATGGCAAACAGCTGCCTGGTAATATGAAACGGATCCCTTCGGATATCCAGCAATGTCAGCATCAGTCTGTGGATTTCCTCCGTATTATCATTGATGCCGCGAAACCGCAGATAGGGCAGATTCGGATTCGTCAGGATGGGCAGTACCACCTGCATCTCCACTGCCACGGAAGACGTCAGGATGGAAGGATGCACCACAAAGATCACGTACTTTGCCGGCTCTTCTTCCACCGCCACACTGTAATGAATCTGGTTTGCATTGACAAAAATCGTATCGCCTTCGTGCAGCATGACGGTCTTACCGTTTACGGAATAGGCCATATTACCGGACCGGACGGATACAAATTCCAGATCCTCATGAAAATGCGGCACCTTTTCCCAGGTCACATGAGGCCTGACCCAGCCGTCGTAAATATAGGAGGGGAAATTCTCGTCATCATAATTGACGATCTCAGAGCCGTCTTCTCTTTTGACAATGAGTCCCATCTGCTCACGTTTCATAACAATCTGACCTTTCTTTTATCAAAAATATAACAATCTTGCACGCTTGTGAAATATTGTTATAAAATTACGGGAAAATATGGGTTTTATCTGGCTTTTATGTGTAATATACTTGTGATCATCAAAAAAAGCAAGAGTTTTTTACAAACAAATCAATCTTTTTTGCGACCATGCAAAAAACATGTGCGTGTATGGAGAAGGAGAAATATCATGTCAAAGCAAGCATCAAATGAACCTGCCATCGTGATGGAACATGTATCCAAAAACTTCAAGGTCTTAAACCGCCGGGAAGGGCTGTCCGGCAGTATCAAGGATCTGTTTTCCAGGGATTACAAGACCCTGCAGGCTGTCAGCGATGTATCCCTTACCGTGGGCAGAGGCGAGATCATCGGGTACTTAGGGCCCAACGGCGCAGGCAAATCCACCACCATTAAGATGATAACCGGAGTTTTGGAGCCCAGCGAAGGCAAGATCATGGTCAACGGCGTGGTGCCTTATCAGAACCGGACCAGAAACTCCGAGCAGATCGGCGTTGTCTTTGGACAGAGGAGCCAGCTTTGGTGGTCACTGCCGCTGATCGAATCCTTCAACCTGCTGCGGGATATTTATTTAGTCGAGGAAAAAGAGTATAAGGATATGCTGGAACTCTATCGCTCACTGGTAGATCTTGAGCCCATCCTGCATAAGCCGGTGCGGCAGATGTCTTTGGGGCAGCGGACTTTAAGTGATATCCTGGCGGCCTTTTTGCACAACCCCGCCATCGTCTTTTTGGACGAGCCCACCATCGGTCTTGACGTGGCAATGAAAAGCAAGATCCGTGACCTGATCCTGGGACTGAATGCACAGAAAAAGACCACTGTCATTTTGACCACCCATGATATGGGCGACGTGGACGCCCTGTGCAAGCGGGTTGTCATTATCGATAAAGGTAAGAAAATCTACGATAACGACATGGATCATCTGAAGACCTTCTTCGGTTCCTACCGGACGCTGCGGATGCGCCTGGACGGCGAGGATGAATGGACCGAGCGCGTGATCGATGAGAATAAGACGGATGTGATGAAGGAGATCGAGAAGACCCAGAAGGAGCACAAGATTAAGGATATCCAGGTGCAGGAGATCTCGACGGAAGAAATTATCAAGAAGATTTATGAAGGATAAAAGCTCCTCATCAATATGATCGAGATGTAAATATGAAAGGAACTACGTATGAACCTTAAGAGATTCGCCGCGCTGACGAAGGCGGGCATACAGGAATCATTACAATACAGGCTGGGAACAGCAGTAACGCTGTTTTCCAATCTGATCTATCTGGCGCTGGTCTATTTCCTGTGGAAGGCCATCTATGCTTCCTCGGGAAAAGATGTGGTCCGGGGCATGACCTTTGAAGATACCATGATCTATCTGATCCTGGCCACAGCGCTGTTTAACTTTTTGGAGCAGTTCATTGTCTGGGACATGAGCCGTTCCATCCAGTCGGGAAAGATCATATTGGATCTGCTCAAGCCCATGAAGTACAGGATCTACACTTTCTGGAGTTACTCCGGTGCCCACGTGGTGCAGTTTTTCTTGACCTTCACACCCACGTTTATCATCGTCTGTCTGCTGACGGGCGGCGCGATCCATATCGGGGTCAACCTGCTATTCTTCGTGCTCTCCACGGTGCTGGCGCTGGTGGTGAACTTCAATATCGAGATGCTGGTAGCTACACTCTGTTTATATACAGAGTCCACCTGGGGGATCAATATCGTGAAAGAGACCATTGTCCTGCTGCTGTCGGGGGTTTCCATTCCCCTGGCATTTTTCCCGGAAACGATCCGGGGTATCGTCAGCATCCTGCCTTTCCGGGCGGTATATGATATTCCCCTGACGATCCTGCTGCAGAAAAACGGAGCCGATCAACTGTCGGGACTTCTGCCCATGCTGGGGATGCAGCTCTGCTGGGTTGTGATACTGACAATTGCCGGGAACTTGTTCTTCAATCATGCAGTACGAAAGATCACAGTAAACGGTGGTTGATCGCCCCTCATCAGCCAGCAATATTGATCGCAGTATCGAAAAATCGATCAGATACAATAAATATATGGATTCTACAGTCCTATGAGGAAACTATTATGAATGAAAAAAACAATCTGACAAATCAAATGCCAATCCATAAGCGCGGCCTGAAGTTCTACGCTTCGATCTACAAAAAGATCATCATCCAGGATATCAAAAGCAAGATGAGTTACCGCGCCGACTTCATCATCTCCACTGTCGGCATGGTCATGACAAATCTTGCGGGTTTCCTGACCTTTATGATCCTGTTCCATAATTTCCCCACCATCAACGGCTGGGATTATCACCACATGCTGTTTTTATACGGCTTTTCACTGGTGGCCCTGACACCGGTGCAATGCTTTTTTGACAATAACTGGAACCTGCGTTTTCAGGTGCAGTCCGGTGATTTTATCAAGTATTGCTTCCGACCCATCAATGTCTTTTTCTACTTCATTTCCGAAGTCTTTGATGTGAAGGGGCTCGGGCAGCTGGCATTCGGACTGGGTACACTGGGATATGCCTGGCACAAGATCGGGCTGCCTGTGACCGCACTGAATATCGGAAAGACCATCGTCTTTCTGATCACGGCCTCCCTGTTCATGATCGCCATCATGAACTTTGCAGCGGCTACCTGCTTTTGGATTATAGGCTCCGGCTATGTGATGGTCATTATGTTCCGTTTCAAGGATTTTGCCCGGTACCCTGCCAGCATTTTCAGCGGTATCTTCAAGATCATTTTTACCTTTATCATACCCATCGCTTTCGTGGCCTACTATCCCAGCCTGGTGCTACTCACACCTGATAAAGTGCCGGTATTGTCATGGCTTTCGCCTCTCTTTGGTGTGCTGTTTTTCTACCTCAGCTACCGCTTCTGGATGCTGGGCGTTAGGAAGTACGATTTTACAGGTTCATGACAAAGAACAAACTCATCACAAAAAAAGGGCAAAAAAGGACAATTTCCGATAGGACTTTTTGACAAAATCATATATAATTCCATTCATCGGCAGTTTTAGATGAATGCTATGAGGATATATGATGAAAACAAATATCACGGATATGACTGTGGGAAGTCCTACAAGGCATCTGTTGCTCTTTTCCCTTCCGATGATGATCGGAAATATTTTTCAGCAGGCATATAATCTGGCGGATTCCATTATCGTCGGACGTTTCCTGGGGGCAGATGCCTTTGCGGCAGTCGGTGCCACCGGTTCCATCTGCTTTCTGTTTTTTGCCCTGTGCAACGGCCTTGGCGGTGGCGGCGGGATCGTCGTATCCCAGTACTACGGTGCCCATGATGACAAGACCGTGAAAAAATGTATCGTTAACACCGGCTTTATCATGCTCATCACACCCATCGTTTTCGGTGTGCTGGGCTTTTTGCTGGCCCCGAATCTGCTGCGACTTTTGAGTACGCCGGAGTCGATCCTTGCGGACGCAGTTTCCTATA
>JAFZNL010000019.1 GCA_017550925.1 Lachnospiraceae bacterium
ATAAGGTATTTTTGACCTTAAAACCCTCTAAGATCATGGCCGGCGAGCAGGCAAAAGCCATGGAAGAGCGTCTTGGGGCTTATCAGGATACACTAGGCAGCGAGGAGCTTGAGAAAGTCCGGATCCATGCAAATGATCTGAAGGCTTATCAGGCATCGGAGGATAAACCGGAGGATCTGAAAAAGCTGCCCATGCTGGGCCGTAAAGATTTGAAGAAAGAAGCGCAGCCCTACAGCAATATCCAGCATATACTTTCTGCGGCAAATGGGGAAGAGGTAACCCTTTGGCAGCACGACTATTTCACCAATGGCGTATCCTATATCAGGGTGCTGTTTGATATTACGGGATTTCAGGATGAAGATCTATTTACCCTGGGGATCCTGAAGTATTCCCTGGGACTTGTCAATACAGAAAATTATTCCTATGCGAAACTGAATAATGAGATCAACCTTCGGACGGGCGGTATTGCAACGCCGGTAAGCATCGTAGTCAGCTCCAAGCGAAAGGACGTTAAGACCTTGTTTGAGTTTAGGGCAAGATGCTTTGAGGAGAATACAAAGGATGCCATTTCACTGATCCGTGAAATGCTCTTTTCCTCCGATTATTCGGATACAGACAGACTGCTGGAGATCCTGCTGGAGATGAAAGCGGGACAGCAGGCCAGTATGCAACAGGCCGGTCATCAAACAGCCATCGGAAGAGCAAATGCCATGCTTTTTAAAAGCGGATATATCACAGATCAGATCAGTGGCATGGCATTTTTGGATCGTCTTTCCGATGCCATTGCCCGTTATGATGAGGTAAAGGAAAAGCTTAAGGAAGATATCAAAGACTTGCTCAACCGTATTGTATCTGCAGGAAAACTGTCCCTTGACTATATAGGAAAAGAAGCAGGACTTTCTCTTTTGAAGGATGCTGCAAAGCCGCTGGTGGATGAGATCTGCGCATGCCACAAGGAAGATGCAGCGCAGGGGAAGAAAGAGGGCATCATCGGAAGCGGTTTTGACAAATTACGGGAGAAAATCGAAAAGGAAGGCTTTCGTGAAGCCTTGGTCAATAGCTCGGATGTCTGCTATGTCTGCAGAGCCGGTGATTTCCTGAAAGCCGGTCTTGAATACACGGGAGCCCTGAAGGTGCTGCGGGTCATGATGGGATATGATTATCTGTGGCTGAATGTCCGGGTACAGGGCGGCGCCTATGGCTGTATGTCTGCCTTTGCAAGGACGGGAACGGCGGCCTTCGTATCTTACAGGGATCCGAATCTGCAAAAGACCATCGACGTATATGAAGGCGCGCCGGAATATATAGAAAACTTTGATACGGATGAAGATGCCATGACAAAGTATATCATCGGCACCATTGCTGGTCAGGATATGCCCATGACGCCAAAACAGGCCGGTCAGCGGAGCTGGTCAGCGATGATGGCGGATATGACCTTTGAAGAGGAGCAAAAGGAAAGAGATGAGATCATCGGCTGCACCTGCGAAGATATCCGGGCCCTTGCAGCGCACCTTCGGGCTATGCTGGATTGCAATGTACTCTGCGTGAACGGAAAAGAAGAACTGATCCGCTCATCGGAGGCTCTCTTTGATGAGATCCGGCCTATGTTTGTCGGATAAGGAATTGAAAGATTTCGGGAAGATTTTTGAAAAAACTTTTCATTCTCATGCAACAGATGGCAAGTACTCTGACACTATAAATACAGAGCACCGAAAATGCGCCGTATAATATATCGGTCGGCATGAAAATCCGGAGCCGAAAACCAAAAGTAAATCCGGGGAGGAAATAATTATGAAAAAAACAGAGAGATTCCAGAAGATGAGAACGCTGGCAGTGGTCCTTGCTGCTGCACTGACACTGGCAGGCTGCGGTTCATCGAAATATGACAGCGCTGCCACTGCAGCTTCTGACGATTATTATGATGACTATGCAGGCGAAATGTCGAAAACGGCAGGAGCAGGAGCAGGAGAATCCTTTGCTGTTAACAGCGCAGCTGATTATGAAGAATCATACGATATGGATGATGTGGCAGACGAAGGATCTTCCTCCGCAAGCTCATCTGAAGAGGTGGCGCCGGATAAGTCGAACGTTGCCCAGAACCGGAAACTGATTCGCAGGGTGAACCTGACGGCAGAAACCCAGGAATTCGACAAGCTGACCAGACATATTGAACAGAAGGTAGAGCAGCTTGGCGGCTACATGGAGAGTTCCGATGTAAACTCCGGCAGTTCCTATTCCGGATACAATACCCGGCATGCAAGCTATGTGGCAAGGATTCCTGTTGGCTCCATGAACGAGTTGGTGGAGGATGTGGGGCAGAATGCTAACATTACCAGCAAGAGTGAAAATGCAGAAGATGTGACCCTGCAGTATGTAGACAACAAGAGCCGCAAGGAAGCATTGCAGGTAGAATACGACCGGCTGATGGAGATCTTAAAGCAGGCAGAGGATGTGGATACCATCGTTGCTCTGGAAAGCCGTATCACGGAAGTACGTTATGAAATTCAGAATATCGAATCCAGACTTCGTACCTATGATAATCTGGTGGATTTTGCTACCGTGAATATCAATGTCAATGAGGTTGAAGTTTATACACCGGAGCCAGTGAAGAAAGTCACCAACTGGGAGCGTATGACCCAGGGATTTGTTCACTCTCTGCAGGATGTGGGCAACGGTATCCTGAACTTCCTGATCAATCTTGTGATCGCCCTTCCGTATCTCTTCATCTGGGCAATTGTGATCATCATTATCGTACTTATCTGCAAAAAGGTGATCTTTAACAAAGCCTGGAGAGAAAAAAGAGCAGCAAAAAAGGCGGCAAAAGCACAGGCGAAGGCAGAAAAGAAGGCGGCCAAAAATCCCGCAGCCCAAACGCCCCAGGTACGGCCGGAACAGCAGATCAATTTAGATGATGCGAAGAAGGATCAGAATCAACAGTAAGAAGATACTAAAAGGAATTACAGAGAGGAATTACAGTTGGAAGAAAGTGTAAAAAAATCAGGTTTTGTCTGTCTTGTGGGAAGACCGAATGTGGGAAAGTCCACACTGATGAATACGCTGATCGGACAGAAGATCGCCATCACCAGCGCCAAACCCCAGACGACCAGGAATAAGATCCAGACGGTATTTACTGATGATCGGGGGCAGGTGGTATTTTTGGATACCCCCGGCATGCATAAGGCAAAGAACAAGCTGGGAGAATACATGGTCAGGGTTGCCTATCATACCCTGAAAGAAGCGGATATCGTTCTGTACTTAGTAGAACCGGAACCGAAGATCGGCGCCGGAGACAAAAAGATCATGGAAAGTCTTGCCGGGGTGCAGACGCCGGTCTTTCTGGTCATCAACAAAACCGATATGATCAAAAAGGAAGAGATCCTCGCTGTCATCGATTCTTACAGAAAAGAGATGGAATTTGCGGAGATCATTCCGGTGAGCGCAAAGAGCGGAGACAATACCGGTGACCTGATGGATACGCTGTTTTCCTACTTGAAACCCGGACCGCAGTTTTTTGATGAAGATACCGTGACGGATCAGCCCATCCGCCAGATCACGGCGGAGCTGATCCGGGAACAGGCGCTCTATGCGCTTTCTGATGAGATCCCCCACGGCATCGCCGTTGTCATCGACCGGATGGATTGGGGAAAGAAACTGGTGGATATCGATGCCACCATTATCTGTGAGCGGGATTCCCATAAGGGCATCATCATCGGAAAAGGCGGAGCCATGCTGAAAAAGATCGGTTCCCATGCCCGATACGGTATTGAAGAACTGTGCCAGAAACAGGTCAACTTAAAACTCTGGGTCAAGGTAAAGAAAAACTGGCGGGAAAGCGATTATCTTGTCAAAAACTTCGGATATGACCAGAATCAGATCACGGAATAGCGCAATATAAAGTATCAGATGGCATTGATACATAAAAGATGATCTTATGAGCGAATATATTGAGATGACAGGGATGATCCTGAAAGCAGTCCCTGCATTTGATAATGATAAAAGGATCATATTGCTGACGGCGGAACGCGGAAAGATCACCGTGTTCGCCAGAGGCGCGAGAAAACCCACAAGCCGTTTCATGGCAGCGACTAATCCGCTGTGCATGGGACGGTTTAAGCTTTTTGAAGGGAAAAGCGCTTACAACCTGGGAGATACGCAGATCGACCATTATTTTGAACAGCTGCGGGAAGATTTTGAGGGGGCGATGTACGGCATGTATTTCGCAGACCTTGTGGATTATTTTTGCAGGGAAAACTTAGGGGCGACAAATGAGCTGAACCTTTTATATGTCACGCTGAAAGCGCTGCTGCGTCCGGAAATCCCCAATCGCCTTGTGCGCTGTGTTTTTGAAATGAAACTCCTGGTCTTTGAAGGGATCTTTCCCGGTATCACCACAGAAAGAAAGCTGTCGGATACGGCAAAGCATGTGATCACCCATTGCATGGAAACACCTTTGGAGCGGCTGTTTTCCTTTGTAGTTGCTGACGATGTGATCAGTGAGTTAGAGCGGGAATGTGAGCATTATCAGAAAAACTGCATCGGACATCATTTCCAAAGCCTGGAGATCCTGAAAACAGCCATCGGAGACTAGATTTGACAGTAGATTGGATATTATACTATAAAAGGATTTTTGGCTTTATTGTAAATCTTATCGTTTTTTTCGTGGATTTTGCTTGAAAAGAAGTGTATAGTAGCATGTGGAAGAAATATTAAAAATTACAAACAGAACCATTGGGGATTTTTGACTATTTGATATTATAAAATTGAAATCAGGGTAGAAAAAATGAGAGATAAAAGAACCGGAAACATCAGTCTGGTTGTGATCATATGCCTGCTGATCAATGTGGGCGGGAGATATATAGCAGAGTTTTTGAACCTTCCTGTCTGGATGGACAGTTTCGGGACGGTTCTCGCGGCCTATACCTTTGGCCCCTTCTGCGGCGCCGTTGTGGGCGCGTCTGCCAATGTGATCAGTGGGATCTTTACAAATCCCGTATCTTATATCTATGCAATAACGAGTATCGCTATCGGCATTGCCACCGGCGTTTTGGCGCGCAGAGGCTGGATGAAGGATCTTTTCGGCGTCCTGACCTGCAGCGTTGTGGTAACCATGGTTTCTATCGTCGTATCCACACCGTTGAACCTGATCTTTTATGACGGGGACTGCGGCAATATCTGGGGAGACGGCGTCTATGAATATCTGCGGGAGATCGGCATCCCGAAGCTTCTTGCATCCCTGGTGGGAGAATTTTATGTGGACTTTTTGGATAAGGTCATCACGATGATGTTTTTGTTTGGTATGATCCGTATGGTAAGGCGTATGCGTGGAGAAAGGCTCAACCGGATCAGCGGTCTTGATGAAGCTGCAGCGCTTGAACCTGGCGGACAGGAGCAATCAGAAGAGAAGGAAACCGGAGACGGTAAAGAAGCTCCTGAACAGGACCGCGGAGAAAAAGAGAAAGAACAGGAAGCACCGCAGGAAAATACAACGCAGCAGGACGAAGTCTGGCAAAATGAAAAGCTGCAAAAGACGCCGCAGCAGGATACAAGCAAGTCAGAAGAAAAACCGGGGCGTGCCGGCGTAAATAATTCCCGTAAGAAAAAGAAAAAGGGAACAGTCCGGCGGCTTCTGTTTTTGGCAACGGTCGCTACAGGTTATTGTCTCTATGGAAATAACGTAGAAGTGCAGGCCTCCAGG
>JAFZNL010000155.1 GCA_017550925.1 Lachnospiraceae bacterium
GGGAAGCGTAGCCTTCGTACCATCTGTGGCGGGGTTGATCCTGGCAGGTGAAGTGGTAAAAGATCTTACAGGAAACGGTTGTAAGTAGAAAAATGCCCCATGAATCGGGTAAATCCTTGCATGAAACAACGTGACATGTTATCTTAGATATGTCGTTTTTCGGTACGGGGAAACAAAGCAAGCTTTGGAGCCTTATACCGGAAAATGAGAATAAAAAGGAAAGAGAGAGTATTATGAGTACAGAAAAACGTGACAGCTGGGGCTCACGTTCCCAGTTCATTCTTGCATCCATCGGATCTGCAGTCGGCCTTGGCAATGCCTGGCGTTTTCCGGGTCTTGCGGCAAAACATGGTGGCGGAGCATTTTTGCTTGTTTACCTGATGGCAATGCTGATCCTGGGTATCCCCTTCCTGATGATGGAGATTTCCATCGGACGGAAAATGCGACGCGGCGTTCCCGGAGCCATTCGCGCCATCAATAAAAAGATGGAACCCGTCGGATGGTTTGCAGTGTCCAACGCCTTTGTTATCTCTGTTTACTATGCAGTTGTGTTTGCATGGGTGATCATGATGGCATTTGTCAGCTATAAGTTTGCCGGTTTGACCGGAACTGACGATGCTACCTCTGCAGCCTCAGGTATTTGGGCGGGATTGATTAAAACCACGGGAACCACTTCCGGATACGGAACCATCTCCCTTCCGGTTCTCGGCTGCCTGGTTATTGCCTGGGTACTGATCTATACCTGTATCCGGAATGGCCCGAGTACGGTTGGAAAGGTCGTTAAATATACGGTATTTCTTCCGGTGCTCTACCTGCTGATCCTTGCCGTAAAAGGTATCATAATGCCCGGTGCAGGAGCAGGTCTCTATAAGTTTTTTGTTCCGATTTTCTCCTCACTTGCAAGTGCGGACATCTGGATCGATGCCATCGGACAGGTATTCTATTCTCTGTCGATCATGATGGCCATCATGGTTGCCTATGGTTCCTTCCTGGATCAAGGCAGTAATATCGCAAAGGATGCAATAATCATAGCATTCTCGGATTTCGCTATCAGTGTGCTTTCCGGTATCGTGCTTTTCACCACCATGAGCGGAACCGGCCAGCTTGATAACATGACGGCTTCCGGTATCGGAACGGCATTCATCGTTTATCCGCAGTCCATTGTACTTTTGACGAATAACGGAGTGGCAAATGCTATTTTCGCATTTGTTTTCTATTTCTGCTTATGCACTCTTGCCATCGACAGTGCCTTTTCCATTATCGAGGGTGTATCCACTGCAGTTGCGGATGCGTTCCATCTGTCACACAAGAAAACCACCTTTACACTTTGTATCGTTGCCAGCATCCTTTCTCTGTGGTTCATTACCGGTGCGGGTCTTGCGTGGCTGGATATTGTTGATAACTGGTGCAACGCCTTCAGCCTGATCTTAGTCGGCATACTTGAGGCTGTTACCATTGGCTGGTTGTTTGATCCGAAGAAGGTTTTGAAGGAAGTGAACCGTAATACTGCCAGCTTTAAGATGCCGGAGTGGTGGTTTGTATTTTCCATCAAGATCCTTGCACCCCTTACCCTGACCGTTTTCTTTATCTGGAATCTTGTAACGCTGTTTAAAGGCGGCGGGATCTACGGTGCTGGCGACGGATATTCCCTTGCATCCAATATCATCGGCGGATGGCTGATCTTCGCTCTTTGCTTCTTCAGCGGCTTTATTGTAAAAGCCATTGAAAAGAACATGGAGAAGAAGGGCTTCAAGCCGGATGAAGAAACATGGGATGATGCCTCATGAGTTTACTTTGTATTGGTGAAATGCTGATCGATTTTACGCCCCTTGCAGGCTTTCCGAATTCCTATACCGCCAATCCCGGCGGAGCGCCTGCGAATGTGGCGGTATGTGCAGCCAGAAATGGTGTTAGGACCGGTTTTCTTGGAAAACTCGGCAACGATGATTTCGGAAAAATGCTGGCGGGTGTTTTGCGCACGGAAGGCGTGGAAATGCTGGTACCCAAACTCACAGATGAGGCTACCACAACCATGGCTTTTGTCACATTGGATGAAACAGGAGACCGATCCTTTACCTTTGCACGAAAGCCGGGGGCGGATCTTTTGCTCAATGAGGCAGATGTGGAAGGCATTGATTTTTCCGGGTGGAAGATCCTTCATGCAGGCTCTGTCAGCCAGTCCGGCCTTCCCGAGCGGGATGCCGTTCTGCTTGCAATTCGCAAAGCCCGTGAGAATGGTCTGATGGTCAGTTTTGATATCAATTACAGGGACAAGATCTGGGGGATCGAGGAATGCAGAACGGAAGTGGACAAGGTGCTTCCCTATGTGGATCTGCTGAAACTTTCTGAAGAGGAACTCTGCTTTGTGGGCGGCAGTGAGAGCATCTATGAAACCATGCAAAAATATGGGATCGCAGTGATCGTTCTGACAAAGGGCAAAGATGGGGCGAGCGTATTTTTCCAAGGTGAGCAGACAGATATCCCGCCGGTTATTGCTAAGGCAGTGGATACAACAGGAGCGGGAGATGCGTTCTGGGGCGGCTTTTTATCCTGCCTGTTGCAAAACGGTGTTGCGAATACAGAAGACCTTACAACGGAAAACCTGAAAGCCGCTGCGGCGTATGGGACCGTTGCAGGCAGTCTGTGCGTGCAAAAAAACGGCGGCATTCCATCCCTGCCGACGCGGGAAGAAGTAGAGAAGAAACTTCTATAAAATAAAATCAAGAGATCTTTAAATTCATCTTAAACAAATCTAAAGAATTATGCGGTTTAATACAATCAGAAGATGAAAATCGGAGGGATAGTATGACAGCCGCATATCAGTCTGTAAATGCAGGTTACGCATTTGATCGAAGGTATCGTTATCATGCCACTGAAACGCGTAGATCTGCAAAGAAACGCAAACAGATCCGAAAATATAAGAGAGTCAGGAGAAAAGCAGTTACGGTCATTGCCATCGAACTGCTGACTCTTGTTTGCATTGCTTTGGCGGTTTTGCTGACAGGAGGTCATTCGGTGGCATCACAGGGCAGCGTTACGACGGCTGGCGCTGATGCATATATCACGACATCAGCGCACAGTCCGTGGAACCTGGTACTGGTAAACAAGTGGAATCCCATAGCAAAAAGACCGGAACTGGAACTGACGCAGCTTTCCAACGGGCAGCGGGTTGACAGCAGGATCTATCCGGATCTGCAGGCTATGTTTGATGATGCGAGGGCCCAGGGAGTTTATCCCATCGTAAGGGAAGGGTACCGGACCTATGATGAGCAGAAGGCGACTTATGATGCCAAGGTGAAAGCCATCCAGCGGGAAGGACATTTGAAAAAAACTGCGCAGCAGATGGCGGCGCAGTGGGTGGCGATCCCGGGAACCAGCGAGCATGAATTAGGATTGGCGGTAGATATCAACGCTGACGGTCAGCAGTCTGTGAACGATGAAGTATATCAATGGCTGGCAGAGAACGCCTGGAAGTATGGTTTTATCCTTCGCTATCCTGTTGAAAAGTCGGAGATCACAGGCATCGACTATGAACCCTGGCATTATCGGTATGTGGGAAAGGAAGCGGCGAAAACCATATATGAAGAAGGACTGATACTGGAAGAGTATCTTAAAGATTCTTTTGTCACCCATGAATCAGATAGTAGCCAAAGAAATTAATAAGTGCTCGTTATTTGCAGCACATATTTGCATTACGTATTTGCATCAAGTATTTGTATCACATATTTACATCAGACCGGAGATTATGTCCGCTGTTTTGACGCAGTTGCCTTGCCACAGTCAGGACATCCCGGTGTTTCAGTTTTCTCGGCTCAAACCGGATCAGGTTGTAGACCAGCTGCATTACAAGACCTGCACCAAAGGTGCTGATGACGGTTCCAATCCCCACAGGGCCTCCCAGCAAAAATCCGATCAACAGGACAACTGCCCAAAGCAATACTTCCACGATCCCAATCGGGACCTTGGGCATTCTTTTTCCAAGGCCGACAAGCAGCGCATCTCGCGGACCGCAGCATTGCTGTGCGCTCATATAAATCCACATGCCCAGTGCCATAAACACAAAGCCGATGAGCATGATGCAGATGCCAAAGCTGGTGTTATGATTTTCCGGCAGTCTGTTCAGGGTATTGAATGCCTGCACGAAATTTCCGGTCAGCAGGGCATCTATGATGGTGCCAAATCCGATCTTTTCTTTTAAACCCACATCAATCAGCAGGATGGTGATGGCCATGATGGTCATGGAGATCCCATAGTTAAAGGGTGTATGTTTGGCAATGCCCATGCCCAGGCAGTCCCAGGGGGCAAGGCCGATATTGGCAAAGATGGTCAGGTGTACGCCGAAAGAAAATACGATCAGCCCGGCTACGATCTTCAGCCATTCTAATAGGATCGTCTTTTTCAAAATCAAGTTCTCCTTTGTCAAACTTCTGTTAGTGTAGCACAAATCGCATTCCTGTTCCACACAAATTACGGATTCCATTCATATTCTGTGTGTGGTCCATTTGCGTTCAAATATCGCCTGAATGAGATTTGCATTTTTTCCGCAAAAGAAGTGTCTGATATGGTATACTGTCAAAGGGAAAGGCAATTTTAATATTTCGTATAAAACGGAGTAAAATAACTGAGCGATCAGAAGGGGATTACATTATGCACAAACTCACAGAACTGCCCGCATGGGAACGGTTATTTAAAAAGATCATATGGAAGCAGATCGGTGATATCAGGGACAAGAAGATCCTGGATTTCGGAAGCGGCGAGGGGATCACGGCGGATCATTTTGCGGAGCATAACGACGTGACTGCCATTGAGCCGGATGAGGATATGCTGCAAAATGCCTGGACGGATCATGCATACACCCGGATCGTGGGAGATGTGAGTGCCCTGGCAGAATTTGCAGATGATACTTTTGATATTGTGATATGCCATAACGTGCTGGAATATATTGATGATAAAAAGAGCGTGGTGCAGGAGCTGACCCGGGTGTTAAAGCCCGGCGGAATCATGTCTGTGGCAAAGCATAACCGGACAGGCCGGATCATGCAGATGGCGGTTTTACTGGATGATTTTGACAAGGCAAATGCGCTGCTGGATGGGAAAAATTCAACGGCGTCAAAGTTCGGCGAGATCAGGTACTACGAGGATGATGAGATCAATGAATGGGTGTCGGATCTGGATGTTGAAAAGTGCTATGGTATCCGGACTTTCTGGGACCTGCAGCAGAAACAGGAAAAGCATGCTGACGAGGAATGGCAGGAAGCCATGGCGTCACTTGATATGAGAGTGTCCGAGATGGAAGCGTTCCGTCAGATCGCATTTTTCCATCATCTGATATTGAAAAACAACCACCGGGAAGAGATCGAAGCAGAAAATCCCTTTATGAAGGAGGCGATCGCAGAAGCGCTGGAAGGCATCTACAACGGCCATGGCGGGCCCTTCGGTTGTGTGATCGTCAAAGACGGCAAGATCGTCGGAAGAGGCCATAACAGAGTGCTTGCCATCATCGATTCCACGGCCCATGGCGAGATCAGTGCCATCCGGGATGCGGAAAAAGCGCTGGGAACCCATGACCTGTCCGGCTGCGAACTTTATACCACAGGCGAGCCCTGTCCCATGTGCTTGAATGCGATCCTGTGGGCAAATATCGAAAAGGTCTATTATGGCTGCACTATTAGTGATAATGCCGGGATTGGTTTTCGGGATGAGAAATTTGACCAGCTCTCCGGCGGCAGGGAGGCGTTCCAGGATTTCCTGGTCTGTATAGACAGACCGGCATGTCAGAGGCTATTTGAAGTCTATAACAGCCTGGAGCATGTAATTTACTGATCGATTTCAGGATGTGACTTCATGCTGGTATTGAAAAAAGAAAAAGAGTTGTCGATGATTCGGAAGTTTGGTAGAATCAGGAAAGTTGAAATAAACGAAACTGTGGCAGGTGTGAATAACCCGTTATGAAAAGGAAGGGTAAATGGCTTGTCATATACAGTATTTCAGAAAGGTGGTAAAGTAAGCAAGATGAAAACAATAGAAGAACAGGCAAGGGAAGTACTGACGCAGATCAGTGAGCTGACAGATCCGAAAATGGGAAATCTGATGGTCATCGGATGCTCTTCGAGCACGGTGTTAGGCGACCAGCCGGGAACCAATTCCAGCCGTGATGTGGCAGAGCAGCTCCATAAGGCAGCCATGGAAGTTTTTGGAGGCAAGTATGATATTGCGGTTCAGTGTTGCGAGCATTTGAACAGGGCGCTGATCGTGGAGAGAAAAGTGGCTGAGCGTTACGGTCTGACCATGGTCAATGCTGTGCCTTATGAAAAAGCGGGCGGTGCTTTTGCAACGGTTCATTACGAGTCGCTGACCGATCCGGTGGCAGTGGAGGATATCCATTCCCTGGCGGTTCTCGGCGTCGATATCGGTGGAGTTATGGTAGGCATGCATCTTCGTCCCGTTGTGGTGCCGCTGAAACTGAAGGAAAGAAAGATCGGTGAGGCTATCGTGATTGCAGGCGCCAGCAGGCTGAAATATATCGGCGGAGAGAGGACTCATTATCTGCCCAGATAGTGCAAAGAGTGGGTTAAGCGAAGCAGGAAAATCTGTGATACGTGGCAGCGAAAAGCCCGGGATGAATCTCGAAGATACATGGCAGTGGAAAATCCGATATGAGAATACGAAGACAGGAAACTGCAGATAGATTTTGGGGGTAAGATATGCACAGAACATATGAAAATGAAGACTTGGTGGTTTTCTGGAATTCGGAAAAATGCAGACACGCAAAAGAGTGTGTACACGGAAGTCCGGATACCTTCAATCCTGCAAAAAAGCCCTGGATCCAGCTTGACCGGGCGGAGAATAAAGAGGTCTGGCAGGCCATCTCCAAATGCCCTTCCGGCGCCCTTGGCTGCGTTTACCGGCATGGGATTGAAGTGACTGTGGATGCGGAAAATTGCAGGAGCCTGGCCTTTGACGGAGATAAGCAGATCGGCGAGTGTGAGTACGAAAAAGTGGGCGATGATTTTTGCATTTACCATACGGCTGTGCAGGAAGAGTACGGTGGCAGGGGCATTGCAAAGCGCCTGGTCTACAAGGTGATCGAGCAGGCTGAGAGGGAATGCATGAACCTCACGGCTACCTGCAGTTATGCAAGGAAAGTATTAGAGAAGTGAACTGATGAGCAGTTTTACATGAAGGTTTCGCAGAAGATTTGAGGGACTATTTTTAGGAGATCTGAAGAAATATTTCCCTTGACGAATCCGGCCGCTTTGTGTTACGATGGGCGCGATAAAATCGAAAGGCGCATTTTTTTAGCGAAGGTGAAAAGATGATAATCAGATAATGTGATTTGGCAAAACAGACGAAGGAATCAAAGAGGGGCAGTATGCCCTGATTATGTTTGTATATGCCGAATTGGATTATCGATTTCATTGGAA
>JAFZNL010000156.1 GCA_017550925.1 Lachnospiraceae bacterium
CCTTAAAACCAGGTAGATGATCAGAAGAATGATCAGTATTTTCTTTATGTTTTTGTTATTTTTCCTTCTCATAATCTCGCTCCTTTGTATGAAAAAAGGGCTTTCCTTCCGTTTCCGGTCAGAAAGCCCCTTTGCGGCAAAGTTATTTAGAACTTGCCCTTCAAAAGTTTCTTGTATGCATCCTTCTTTGCCTTATCCGGTACGTAGAATACGATCTTCTTATGGCATTTCTTAAACGCTTTGGATCCGACTTTGGTCAGAACCTTTGACTTGATCGTTACCTTCTTAAGCTTCTTGCAGCCGTAGAAGGCCTGCTTGCCAACCTTGGATACGTTGGTGTAGAGCGTTATCTTGGTAAGGCTCTTGCAGTTCATGAACGCTTTGTTTCCGATAGTTACAAGGCCTTTTCCTCCGGTCACCTTCTTAAGCTTTACGCAGTTATAGAAGGCTTTGTCAGAGAGCACGGTCAGTTTGTCAGGAAGCTTTACGCTCTTAAGTGCCTTGCAGCCTGCAAATGCGCTCTTGCCGATCAGCTGCAGATCAGATCCTGCTGCAAACTTGATGCTGGTAAGTTTTGTGCAGTTTTCAAAGGCCTGGTTTCCGATCTTAAGGACGCTCTTCGGAATGGTGATGGTCTTAAGGCTCTTGCAACCTCTGAAAGCCTTTGCCCCGATATCCAGAAGACCGTTATTTAAGGTCACCTTGGAAAGCTTGGTGCAGTTTTCAAAAGCACTCTCACCGATGCTCTTAAGATCCTTGGAGGTCTTGATCTCCGTCAAGTTGCTGCAGCCATAAAAGGCTCTTTTTTCGATGGTCACAAGGCCGTCGTTAAACTGGATCTGTTTTAAGTTCGTGCATCCTTCAAAGGCACTTTCCTTGATGGTTGTCACGTTCTTGCCAAGGATCAGCCTTTCGATGGTGGTGTTATCCTTAAATGCTCTTGCATCAATGATGGTTACCGGAATGACCGCATCCCCGATCCTGATGCTGTCAGGGATCGTAACGATCTTTGTATTTCCAAGATCGATCAGGCGGATAGTAATGGTGCCGTCCGGGTTTTTGATGGTCTCAAACTTGATCCCGTTGATGGTGATGTCACAGGCAATGCCTTTCATGAGCTTTTCAAGGAAAAGTTTTGCCTGCTCATCGGTCATGTTGTAATTGTTCGTATAGTTATTGGTCTCATATACCGGTTTTTCGATGATGGTCTCATGGGTTTCGGTTTTGCTTTCTTTGACCGTGGTATCTGTCTCATTCCATACGGCATAAAGGTTTAATACCCTATCTTCTGAAATATCATCTCTTGCAACGTCCTGTGCGGTAGTAAAGACTCTTCCGCTTTCATCCACCCAGCCTGCAAAGCTGTAGCTGGTTATAGTATCATCCACTCTTTTATCTGCCTTGGTCGGCACGGGAAGGGAAGTGTTATCACCGAACTTATACTTCACATCCGTAATTTCCGTTCCGCCCTTTGAATCAAAGTGGATGGTAAAGGTGGACGGGATCCAGACTGCCTTCATGGTCACCTTGCCGCCGGGTTCGCTGGTAAGGTTTTTGACAGCTGCCCCTGCCTGGTAGGTGTTTACGCCGTCGCTCCAGCCGGCAAATTCGTAGTCCTCCTTTACAGGTGCTCCGGGAAGCGCTGCGTCCTGATCATAGGTTGCCTGTATATCTTTTACTTCGCTTCCGCCGTCTGTGTTAAAGCTTACGGTGTAGGTGTTGGCGTTCCAGCCAGCCGTTACAGTGGTATCACCTGCAGTTTTATAGGTTCCTGAGTATGTGCCGCCGCTCCATCCGGTAAAGGTATATCCTTTCTTTGTAGGGGTCGGAGCCGTAGGACAGGGCTGGTCAAAAGTCACGCCGTTTGACGCAGGGGATACCTGTCCGCCGTTTGCATCATATTTGATGGTGTACTGGTTTGCCTTCCAGGTTGCCGTAGCTGTGGAGTTACCTACGTAGCTGTAAGTGCCGGATCCCGAATAGCCGCTCCAGCTCCATCCACTGAAGGTATAACCGGTCCTTGATGCGCTGGGCATTGCAGGGATATTGCCGCCATACGTTACCTTGTCCGATGCCTTGGAAAGTGTTCCGCCTGCTCCGGCATAGTTGATGGTGTACTGGTTGGCGTTCCATGCAGCCGTATAGGTCTTATTTGCTGTCACACCTGCGGTTGCAGAATATCCGCTCCAGCCTGCAAAGGTATAACCTGCTCTTGCAGGAGCCGTTGCCTGTCCGTGTGCGTTTCCATAAAGTACGGAAGCGGGACTGCAGTTAGATCCTGATCCGCCGTTCTGATTCCAGGTAAGGGTCATGTAAACAGGGTTTAATGTGATCCTTGCCACAACGCTGCTGTTTGTCGCATTGTCCGTACAACCGAGGTTCGTAAAGTTGGGACCGATATTAAAGGTCTCTGTAGTAGTGGCTGTATAAGCCGATGAACCTGTATAAGCTGTTCCGCTTACAACGTAATACTTTTCTCCTGCACCGGAATTGCTCTTAAGGCACCCGGTAGCGCTGTCATGGGTTCCCTGGAACATCTTGTAATCACCGCTGCCGGCATTGGCAGAATCATAGGTGACTGCTGCCGTATAGGAAATAGGCTTTGTGTAGGTAAGATCTGCCCAGGGCTGTTGGTAGTTGGTTTTGTTCTGTGCTGATTTCAGGCTGTTGGGCCAGGATTTCTTACCGCCTGCCTTGATCGCCAGATCATGCTTTTTGTTTACTACCTTCCAGGTAAGATCTGTCTGCTGGGTATTGTCGCTCTCGCCCTTCTTCATGCCCGATACCGAAATACAGGACTGGCCTTCGGAAGTGGTGCCGGTGTACCAGTTGATGTAGTAATTACCGGTTGCGGATGTAAACTTATACCCTGCCTTTTCATCGATGCTCTCAAGGTAATCTAAGTAGGTATCGAAATGATCACAGGTAAGCTCTCCGTTTTCATCCTCCCTGTAGATATCCACCGTCTGGGACAGGGCTGTATCCCTTGAAAGGAGTTCTGCCTTTGTCTCATCAGACATGGACTCAACCCACGCCTTTACATCCAGTTCATCCTGCGAAAGGACTGTGTGGGAGATCTCTTCCTCGTTCATAGACGCAGGATCCAGTTCAAAAAGATCAATCTCCGGGTTGATGAAATTGAAATCTTCCACCTCACTGTCCTGGCTATCCCCTTCGTAATCCGCTGCCTCATCACTCTGTCCAAATTCGATGCTGATAGTCTCCTCGCTCTCAGCGCCATCTACATCATTTGCAGATACACCGGATACGTCGATAGAGATCTCTGTATCGCTGTTTTCAGTTTCAGCTGCCAGAGTGGGCATCTGAATGCTTGTTACCGCCATAATGGCTGAAAGTGCTACTCCGAAAATTCTTGTAAGTGTTTTCTTTTTCATAAAGTTAATCCTCCTCTTCGTCTCCGCTGCCTACTTTGAAATGCTTGTCATCAGGATCGTATTCTTTTTCCTGATAGGTGCTTTCGGCAGCTCTTTGTGTCGTTACTATAGTGGTCGTCTGGCTCTGCACAGATGTCTGCGTTGAGCCTGCATTGCTTGTTTTTTTCCTGTTGCCGGTCTTTTGGGTTGACTGGCTTTTTTGCTGCGTTTCGTTTTTGACCTGCTCGCTGATCCGTTCACTGACACTGGTTTCGATCTCTTCCTTCATGGATGCCGCGCTGCTTTCAAGAAGCTTTGTTACCGCTTCAGTCTGCTTTGCGCTCTCCTCTGAAAGTCTTTGATCGACATATTCCATAAGCTTTGTCTCATCAGCTTTTCCTGCATCCTGCATGTACTGCTGAACTTCGCTGCAGCATCCTTCCAGTTTTTCGATGCGCTCATTAAGTTCCACATTCTTTGTTGCAAAAGCAGTTGCCGATATGCCAAGTGCCATAAAAAGGATCACTATGAAAATCCAGCCGAATTTGTCAAAAAACAGTGCTATCTTCTCCATCTTTCTCCTCTCTTTCTTCGGGCTTTGTTTCTGTCTGCCCGTTATCGTCTATCTCTTCTTTATCTATTCCCGGATCGGACATCTCATCCATACCGGTCCCGTCGCTCGGATCATAGATACAGATCCCGTTTTCATCGTAGATCCGGATAGGATCGTTCCAGTCTATGGATCCTTCCGTTTTACTGAAAGAATCTTCATCCTCAGGTGCTACGTACCGGATCAGTCCTTTCCCAAGGACCATGTAGTAGCCGCTTTTGAAATACTCGGGGATCTGAAGCCTTATACAGTTGGCATGAAGAAATTCATATTCATAGCCTTCAAACCATTCCATGCTCGTAAATGTCCGAACACTCGCCTTTAAGGTAAAGTCCTGATAGAATGTTCCGGTATAAAACTGGCACACGTAGTCTTTATCTTTGGTAAGCGTCTGCAAAACGCCGCCTTTTGATACGGTATTTTCCGATACGCTTATATCCCCGGCCTTATCAAAGTAGAGTCTTTCGATCCCTTCAAATCCGAAAAGATCTGATGCTGCGCTGTTTGGATCGATATAGCTTTTGTAATCATCTTGGCTGTTTTCGCCGTAAGGAATATAAAAATGGCCTCCCTTATCTTCCTGCATTCCGGCAATCCCTATGGAATAACCGTCATCTGCAAAGCGTTCATAGATGATCCCATCCGGCACCTTTTTTTCAGAGATATAAAGGATCGCATCATCCCTTGTTACGGTTGGGATCTTATCTTCAGTTCCCTCTTCAAACCAGATATTTCTGGTATCCGCACTCTCCTTTTCCAGCTGCTTTCCGGAAAAACTGATGGTGCCCTCCGGCGCTTTGTAAAAGATGTCCGAGCCTGCCCGCTCTTTTGACAGATCCTTTCTAAGATCCCCGTAGCCTTTCTCCTTCCAGACATAGATCTTTTCTGCTTCCAGGTCATAGGTATTGGAAAACTTTGTATCTTCCTTTCTTTCACCTGTGACTGTATAGGGAATGCTGCATCCGGTAAGAAGGGATGCCGTCAGGATCGCGGCAATGATTCCTTTTTTCATTCATAAATTCTCCTCTCTGATCTCGTGATGAATGCCTTCTGCCTCTTTTTTCTCCTGCCAGATATAGATGCCTGAAAGCATCGCTATCAGGGCCAGGATCATAAGAAGAGCCGAGGCTGCCATCTTCTTTTGGCTTTTTTCATCCTGCTGTTTTTCCGTCTTTTTCTGCCGGCGCTCGGGGTGTCTTAAATCCTCCGGGCTCTTATATGGCAGAACTTTTTTCTTTCCAAAGAGCATGCAAAAGACGTATTTTCCGTAAGACATATCCTGGGTGTAGTTGCATCCCGCCGTGATCCCGATTGCCAGAAGAGCTGTGAATGTCAAAACGTTTACAGCACCCGGCGTGTGTAAAAACCGGGGCATTGCGGTATTTGCCAGGATTCCTCCTAAAAGGCACCCGTAAAATATGATCTTTTGTCCGATGCTCTGGTGCTTTAATGCTTCGATCCCGAAAAGCGTGTCAGAATCGACTGACTCAAGGTCCAAGTTTCTTTCCATCTGCGGCATCATTTCACCTCCTATAACATCCGGCTGATGATGGAATCTGTGCTTTTAACAAGTCCTGCGGTTACGATCGGCGTTATGGCTGCCTGCAGCGTTATGATGATGGCATTTTCGATATCCGTAGAGCCGTGTATCGCTGCTGATGTAAGGCTTGTGCAAAGCGTGCTCCCGCATTTGATGATGACCACCATCATGGCGCCTGAGATGCAAAACCCCAGAAACGTCTTAAAGTAGGTCCAAAGGCTTCGACTGATCTCCGCTCCGCCAGCTCCCATTGCCACCGCAATCCCCGCAAAGGGCATGATAATCAGCGGCTTTAAAATCCTTTGGAAGGCTGAGCTTATGATCGAAAGTGCACTTGCCACCATCGTAAGGATCAGCGTCAGGCCTCCGATGAGAAACACCGTGCTTGTCCCGATGACTTCAAACAGTCTTGCGATCCATTCCGCCGACAGTTCAAATGCCGGAAGCTGCAAGCTTTCATGTATGATCCGCTCAAGGTCTCCTGACATATGAGGCTCCAGTGACGTGGCCGATCCCATACTTGCTGTGATGCCGTCTGCAAATTCAATGATGTATCCTAAGATCTCCCACAGGTGGGATGCCACAAACAGGATGATGCAGTACCTTAGTGCATCCATGAAAAACCGCTGCAGCTGCTGATCCGACGG
Organism: Lachnospiraceae bacterium; assembly: GCA_017550925.1. GTDB lineage: Bacteria > Bacillota > Clostridia > Lachnospirales > Lachnospiraceae > RGIG7926. The sequence goes on from JAFZNL010000156.1 coordinate 6,172, forward strand.
AGTGCTGATCACCGTCTTGTAGATCGCAATGAGAAAAAAGCAGGTGGTGACCGGTATGGTCGCTGCGGATATACTGTTATAAAGCGTGTGCATTGTTGCATAAGGGCTTCCTCCTGCCGCTGCCTTCGGGCTTGTCGTAAAAAGCGTCATTGCCATCCTTACAAGGCCGTTCCAAATGATGAACGCCGATTCAAACAGGGACATAACTGCTGCTTCCACCTTGCCACCCCCTTTACGACAGGGCGTTTACCAAAGCACTGAGTCCTAAAGGGATGCTTCCGGCGGCAATGGTGTAAAGCCCCTGGTGCTCGCCATTCTGGTCCACGTTACGAAGGGCCATGGCAAATTTGATGGCTCCGAAGACGATCATCACGGCACCGATGCTTGTTCCGATGCTGATCAAAACTCCCTTTAAGGAATCGATCGCTTTCGTGTAGCCTGCGGCAGCTAAAATGC
>JAFZNL010000157.1 GCA_017550925.1 Lachnospiraceae bacterium
ATGAACGAGCTCAATAAACTCAAACAGATCGATATCAACCGTCTCATCGAAATCTCTATGGACGGCGTGATCGATAAAAGTGAGCGATCCGATTACAATATCCTGCGAAACTCCCTCGCGCAGCTTGGGCAGGCTTACGGGACTCTTCTCAGGATTGAAGATGATGGCAAGTATATCGAATCCGAAGGCAAATAAGAAGTTCTTTAATTGTTTTCAAACAGCGTAAAACTGTAGGTCGTTTCAAAATCACTGTCAAAACATACATCGAGAGAGAGCGTATCAAGATTGTAGATTGCCGACCAGCGGGAATAACCCAGCTGTTTGAGCATACTCAGAAGATCCATGGCTTCCGGGATCGTATAGGCTGGGTGTTCTTTTAACTGGTTTTGCATGGTCAGGTATCTGTGATCGTAATCGTACGGCAAGGTATCTTCAACACCATACAAAATGAAATTGGCCACCATATTTCCGTCAACCACATGCATCTGGCCGTCGATCCATTCCACGATGACGGACTTCCCGGTGTTATCACCGATAAACAGATGATAAGAATGGCGCGGGCTGGGAGAATACATATCATATTCCGAAAGGAATGCCACCGCCTCATCGACATTCGCACATTTATCTAATAGCACTCTCGGACAAGCGTAAAGAAGCAGGTCCCCTTTCGCGCTGTCATTGACGACAATGGGATCATCCAGCGATAAAACGGATACCGCCAGTCCTTTTTCATTCATGCCGTCACAGATTCCGAAGGGCGTTGCCATAAGCAGCGAATCAGCCTCCGGGCTATCCATGGCATAATCACAGGAGGGACCGAGATTTAAATGGTAAAGATCTACGATCCCGATGGAAGCATAGCCATCCTCGGGATAGTTCCTAAGGACCAGGGATCCGGTGTTGTCTTCATCATAGTTTCTGGCATAAAGCGTATTTCCATCCGAATCCTTTGTCGTAAAACAGCTGCACCCGTAATTACGGTCACTGGATGTAGGCACTCCACCTGTAAGATTATCTGTCAGCCATGCATCAAACTTGTCCACGTCGTTGATATTTGCCGAAAGAAACTCATCCATCTTATAGTCTGTATAGTTATCCATGCGATAGAGGTTATCGCCAAGTTTCTCCAAAGAAGAGAGCGTCTTTTTTGCCGGATCGTCTGCATTATCCTGATCATCCGCATTTCCCTGATCGTCTGTATTTCCCGGTTCCTTAGCACAGCCCGTATTATCTATTTTATTTGTATTATTATCTTCGGAGGTTTCGATGTTTATCTCGTTTTCAGCGAGTTTACGCTGCCGGAAATTCCGGGATATGATGATCGAAGCAACAACGACCACCAAAGCGGCTATTATTATGATGGGTATATATCTTTTTTTCATTTACACTTCCTCTTTTAATTGATCAGTAGTATGGGACTTTCGTTCAATTTATCATTCGTTTTTTTCTCCGCATATTCATATCCGAATATCCACTATTGCATACCACACACTTGCGTATCATAGCAAACTTTACGAAATGCTTCCCCCTATAAAATCACCGGTTTCCCCCTACAAATCTCAAATCCATATTTTAGGGATTACGTTCAAATATGAATATCACATTCTTTAACTCCGTGTTATAATATTTATATCATTTTCCATTCGCAAAAAACCATCCGTTAAAGAGGACGCATTGCATGAAAAAGAAAGAAAAAACAGTATTGATCAGCTTAGACGAGATCCGAAATCTGCTCCATGAAAATGCGGAAAACACTTTTTCCCATACCACATACCGGGAAGAGCAGACCCGCTTTCATCTCCTGCTGCAGGGAGATTATCGTGCCGTGGAGGAATCCGTGCGTATCATGGAACCTGCCCTTCAGGGAAAGCTCTCAAAAAATCCGCTGCGCAATATCCGTTATCTGTTCATTGTAAACACCGCCCTGCTCACCCGCTACATGATTGAGATCGGCATTCCCCAGGAACAGGTTTATGCCATCAGTGACCTGTATATCCAAAAGGCTGATGTGGCAAAAAGTGAAGATGAGATACGCAGGCTGAACCGCGAGATCTGGGAACGCTCTGTGGATATGGTCAGGGATAGCAAAAAGAAAAACCGGCAGTCTAGGACAATGCGCGAATGCCTGAACTATATTGATACCCATTTCAATGAAAAGATCACGCTGCAGAGCATGGGTGAATATTTGAACCTAAATCCCTGCTATCTAGCAACGCTGTTCAAAAAAGAAATGGGTGAGACTTTTGCCTCATATCTGATACGAATGCGGATCAAAACAGCGGAAGCACTCCTTCGCGGAACGGATTATTCCTATACGCAGATCGCTTACTCCCTTGCCTTTTGTTCCCAAAGTCACTTTATCAAATGCTTCCGGCAGCAAACCGGCTATACGCCCATGCAGTACCGCACGCTGTTTTGGGATGCGCACCTGTCAAATCTTACCATGCAGGAATAAAAGTAAGCAGTGCGAAAAACGATATAAATATCATGTTATAAATATAAAGATTATGACATACCTCTGATCACAGGATCACTATGATGAATAGCAGTAAATGATTCTGAAAGGATGTATGCACATGAACATTTTGGTATTTCTGATCTATCCTGCTTTACTTGCCTGCCTCTTTATCGGCACAAAATTTGCGGGCAAGCAAACCTATCATGAAAATCCTCTGGGAAATGCCCAGACAAAAGCTGTCTGCGCCCTTCTGTCCGTCTGCATCATCCTGCATCACCTTTCGCAGAAAGCGGCAGCTCAGCTTGCCGCAAAGGATCCCGGCCGTCTTGCATTAGAACCCTTCCGCAATATCGGATATTTGTTTGTGGCCTATTTCTTTTTCTGTTCCGGCTTCGGACTTTACAAAAGTTTTTCTTCCAAACCCGATTATTTGAAAGGCTTTCTGCCGCGGCATCTTATGCCTTTGATCCTGACCTTTCTCATCACGGACTGTCTGTTCCAGTATGCCAGGATTTCCAGAAAGGCAGTGGCGTTCCCTGCCAACACCTATTCCTGGTTTGTCTTTGTGCTCATGCTGTTTTATATTGTCTTTTACCTCTGCTGCCGGTTTTTAGGCAAGCATGCCCTGACCGGGATCATCATATGTTCCTTGCTCTTTTGTATCCTCTGCAGATGTACCTATACCCAGAGTTATTGGTATAACAGCATATCCGCCTTTCCCCTGGGAGTCTTCTTTGCAAAGCAGGAAGCATCGCTCCTCGTAAAAATGCGCAAGAAATATCCCGTCAATCTGGTACTTTGTTTCCTTCTGACCATCGCCCTGATCTTTCTTGCAGACAGCGAAATGCGGATCTATCATTTCTTCGGCGGCAGCATCAGTTTTGATCTTGCCTGCGATATCCGAACGCTCTTACAGCTCCTGGCAGCGCTTGTCTTCCCGGTGCTGATCAGTATGCTATCCCTGAAACTGCAGATCCATAACAAGGTTCTTTCATTCTTGGGTTCCATGACACTGGAAACTTATCTAGTTCATGTGTTTTTTGTAGAAATCTTCTGCAAGCGCTTCATTGGATCCTACAATCCGTTTTTCTACATCAAGAATCCGGTTTTGTATCTGCTTGCCGTCATCATCCTTACCATGCCTGTGGCCTTTCTGATAAAGAAACTTCGCGAAAAACTGGCGCCCGTTATTTTGAAAGATGATGATGCCGCCTGGGCCGCAAAGATCCTGAAAAGTGCTGCGCTCATTATATGTGCTGTTGTTCTGTTAGCCGTTGCTTACTTTTCCATAACGAGCCATATGACAACGTCGAAACTTAAAGCTTCGATGGAAGCCTACAAGAATGAATATGAGACTTTTGTGGATGTGGATGGAAAACAGATCTCTGCCTATGTGACGGGGGAAGGCGAGCATACTTTCCTGCTGCTGGGTGATTCGACAGATCCCGCCGCCTCCATGCTACTGCGCCCCTTCGCAGAGCATCTTTCCAAATACGGCAAAGTGATCGTACCGGATGCCTTCGGCAGCGGTTATTCGGATAGTACAAACCAGCCTCGCACTTCGGAAAACCTGGCCTATGAGATGCATGCGGTTGCCGATGCCCTAAATGACGGAAAGCCGGTAATCCTGTTTTCCTGCGTCACTTCCGGGATCTATGCGACCACCTATCTGAATACCTATCCTGATGATGTGGAAGGGCTGATCGGCTATGATATGATCACCTCTGCGATCTCAAAATCCTACTATGACGAGCCGACCCTGACGGATGAGCAGATCTACTACGCGGCAAAGTGCTCCCTCGAAAGAGGCCGGCTCTTCTCCCAGCTGTTAAAAGCTACCGGCTTTATCCGCATGGAACTGGTCACCTACAATGAAGCGTTCACAAAGGATGTGATGAAAGATCATATTGATAAGATCGACGAGATGTTCATCGCCAAATACACAAATCCCGAAAGCGTGCAGACACAAGCACACATGATCACCGATGCAAGGCATCTTTCGGACTTCACTTTGCCGACAGACCTTCCAGTGCTGATGATGTCTACCAATGGCGCCAACTATGATCCCACAAGGCGTCAGATCAAAATGCTCCAAAAGCTTGTGACAAACGAAGAACGCCATACCACAAAACTGATCACCGGCTATTCTCTCAGCATCTATTATCAGCCAAGACCTATTCTGGAACCGGTGAGCCAATTTATGAAGACGCAGTATCATTGATATTTTCTGTTGCAGTAAAGGTCCCCATGCATCTTGCCGCCGTTATTTGCATCTTATCCTTGACTGTATTGAAGAGATTTTAAGACTGTCCTATAATCGCCTCAACATAGTTGATCAGTCGTGTTTCACTCCGGATTTTCATATCGGACTTGACACGATCTAAATGAAAGAGGTGACTTATATGACAGTTTTTTTATTGATCGTTCTTCTGGTGATGGAACTTGGTTTTATGATTTTTGAACTTTCCGGGAAATCTTCCAAAAAGACCTGGACTGTAAAACGGATCATCATAAATGCAGCCGAACTAGCGGTCTTCGTGATGATGGCGCTTCTTCCCGGAATTGATTTCAGTTTCCGGTTCAAAGGCCTGATGGCCATCCTTGCGCTGAGAATTGTTGTCTCGGCAATCTTCCTGGCAGCAAACAGAAAAAATGACAAAGATAAAAAGAAGGTCCCCATCGTGCTTAGCGCACTTCTCAGTATTTGCATGATCGCAACTTCACTTTTCCCTGCTTTTCTATTTTATGATTATCAGGGACTGCCGTTAACAGGGACTTATCAGGTATCACAGGCTGATGCGATTATGGTAGATACTTCCAGAATAGAACAGTTCGAAGATGATGGGTCTTACAGAGAAGTTCCTATCTATCTCTTTTACCCGGAAGGAACTGATGCGAAAATGCCGCTGATCATTTTCAGCCACGGCGCCTTCGGATACTATCAGAGTAATGAATCCATGTACAGGGAACTTGCAAGCCACGGTTTTGTAGTTGCCAGCATAGAGCATCCC
>JAFZNL010000158.1 GCA_017550925.1 Lachnospiraceae bacterium
CTTTTTGTCCTTACGCCTTACGGTATGGATCACCACGTCCTTGGAAAGGAACCTGGCTACCCACTCCCGTTTGTCGGAGGCCGCCTCAATGATGCCCCGTTCCGGTTTGGGGATCCCTGTCAGGATCTCCACCTTGTCGCCGTAAGTTTCATAGAGCGTTTGAAACATCTCCACGGCACCGGGCATGGGCTGCAGTTTGCCGTAAAAATGCCCTACCTTCCTGATACGATCCCACATTTCATCTTCGTATTCCTGTGAATGGATGGCGTTCTGGGGCTGAGGCTCCATATAACAGAGCTGCCTGATCCCTTCGTCAAAATCGGCCAAAACGCCATCCATATCGATGTAAATCTTTTGAATTTCCATAGCAACTCCTCTGTTTATTTGATGACGGTCGTCTTGTCGTACTTTTTCTTCAGCAGCTTTTTATATGCGCTTTTCTTTGTTTTCGGTACTTTGATGGTGGCTTTTTTCGCAATCTTTTTGAATGCTTTGGAGCCCACCTTTTTCAGTCCCTTGCCCTTGATCTGAATGGTCTTTAAGGACTTGCAGTTATAGAATGCCTTCGCTGCGATGGTCTGAACATTAGCGCCGATCACTGCTTTTGTCACCTTCTTGCAGCCCTTGGTGCATTTTGCCGCGACTGCAGTCACCTTGAAGGTGTTGCCGGAAAGTTTCACAGTCTTTGCGACAGAGATCTTCCTGGTATTTAAGTCATAAGGTCCTACATATTCCGCGGTCCCGCTTTTGAACTTGCCCTTTTTGAAGACGATCTTGGTGATCCGGTATTTGCTGCCGGTTTTCTGATCTGCCACGGCCAGGCCTTTTTTCAGGTCTGCCGCTGTCAGTGTTTCTGCCACAGCAAATACTGCACCGTTTGGATCGGTGAGGGTTTTTCCGTCAGCAGAAAAAGTACCCACGCCTGCTTTTACTGTTTCATTTGCGCCGCTGCCGGTATCGCCGCCGGTGGTCCCGCCCTGGGACTGACCTCCGGTTGCAGGGTTTCCGCCTGCCGGTGTCGGTGTTGGAGGCGGTGTAACGGGATCGATGACAGGATCAATGACGGGATCCGTAATGGGATCATCCTCCGGATCTTCTACCGGATCCACCACCGGTACATAGTTTGGATCATCTATCCATGTAGCCGTAACGGTCAGCGCAGACCCTGTCACTGTAATGCTTGTCCCGATTGCGCCTATATCCCAGCCGTTAAACAGTTTTCCTTCCGGAGCGGTAAAACCGCAGGTTGGAAGCGTGTATGGCTGGCCTGTCGTTATGATCACATCATCCATGCTGCCGACTCCGCCGCCTGCTGCAAAGGTGATCACGCTCTTTTTCTCAGTCCATTTTGCATAGATATTTGTATCGTTAGTATATACCTTATCTGCCGGGATCAGTCCATCCGCTGCGTAATCTTTCGATCCATACCAGCCATTAAAATCATAACCGGCGCGGACAGGCACCGGCAGGCTCACCTGCCCCTGTGCATTTGTTTCGGCGGATGCCGGTGAAACACTGCCGCCGCAGGCATCAAAGAATACCATGGGATTCGCACGGTCTCCTTCAATGGTCATCGTTACGGTAAACGCCTGTATTGATCCGGAGAATGCCGTATCATACTGATAAGTAAACTCGCTCACATCCGAAGGGAATACAATGATCCCCTGATCACTGTATTTTGTAGAAGAAGCGATGGCTGTACCTGACCCATGATCAGAGATCTTGTCCACATCAATGGTTTCATCCAGAAGCTTAAAATTCACGCCTCTCTTTAGTGAGGTAACAGACCTGGTCTGTCCATCCAGATAGGTAGCGTAATAGCTGAGGTTGCTGTTCTTGCTCAGATCAAGCGCAACTAAATTGTTCTCCCTGCAGTCCAGGTTTGTCAGCAGTGTATTGGTGCTAAGATCCAGTGTTTTGAGTTCGCATTTTTTACAGGACAGGTGCGTCAGTTTTGTATTCTGATGCAGTTCCAGCTGTTCGATCTTCAGCTGATCCACAGCTAACGTCTTCAGTTGCGGACAGGCGGATACATCAAGCTCTTTTATGGCTGAGGATATATCGGAATCACTCTGGCCACCCAATGTCAGGATCTCCAGCGCTGCATTGTCCGAAAGATTCACTGATTTGAGATTCGGACAATATGCACAGATCAGTTTATTCAGTTTCGTCAGATTCTTCAGATTCAGGCTGGCAATCCCGCATCTTGAACACGTAACTTCCGTCAGTTCCGGGCATTCGGAAAGGTCCAGACTCTCCAGCGCTGTACAGCCACTACAATCCAGTTTCCGCATATTGTGCTGTGCCAGGCTTAAGGTTGTCAGGGCTGTATCCTTGCTGCAATTGAGCAAGGTGATATCTGTTGTTCGGGGAGAGACCGCTATCTTATTCAGATTCGCACATTCATTGAGATATAAATTTTCAATAAAGGTTCTGGAGGCTTTGAAGGTCGTCAGCTGCGGACATCTTGCCGCATTCAGCTGCGAAACCTTACCGCCCGTGACCGATATTCCCTTCAGGTTCTCACATTCCGAACAATCAACGGAGATCACTCCCGTCATATCCTTCGGCAGTACCAACTCATAGGTTTCCATTTTGGTTTTGCTCAAATTCAGCGATCCCGGTATCTGCCCGTATTTTACGGATTTCAGCGGCGTATACGAGCAATTAAGCGTCCAGCTCTTTGTTCCAATCACACAGTCTGTCAGATCCACTTCCCCTGTTTCACTGGCGCCTCCCAGGTTTGTTTTATTCAAAAGAAGCAGCGATACCGTCGGCTTATCGGATCCCGGCTTTATTTCGTTCAGATTCGTACACCCGCTAAGGCTGATACGTTTGATGGTCCCGTTGCTCTTCGGCGGTGTGAATTTGTAGATATTGGGATTATTATCCAGGTCCAGGGTACATTCCTCGCCTAAAGTCATGGAGATAGATCCACCCTGCATGTTCAGTTCCTCAGGATACCCCAGGTTACAATTCTTGAAATCCAGTTCCGTATAACTGCCTACCGTTACTTTATCTGCGTAAAGATATTTGAGATTTTTGCAGCCATTAAAATCCAGTTCTTTTACGGAGTCGATCCTGGCATTATTCATATACAGGTTGGCAAGCTTTTCATTTTCTGCCGAAAAGATGGATCCGATCACGCCGACATTACTCATATCAATTTCCACAAGAGCCGGACATGACTGACAATCCAGATAAGATATCTGTTTTGCTTTCTCTAATTTCAGTCTCATCAGCTTGCTGCACTTTGAGACATTAATATACGTGATATCTGCATTCTGAGGCGTTGACAGGCGCATAAGATTAGGAGACTCCTGCAGGTTGATCTCACTGATCTTCGGATCTGTTTTCAGATTCACCTCACTCGAAAGGGAAGACTTTTTTGCACTCAGACGAAACAGCTGTGGTTTATTCTGTAAATCTATGCTGTGAGTACCATCATCTATCCCATCAAAATTGCAGTCTTCAAATTTCACCGCACGGATTGAGGATGGAAGGTAGATCCGTCCGGTCCCCTTATAATTATAGATCGTTACATCCCACAGGTACAGGTTACCTGACAGATTCACATCGCCTACATTTGTATTGTCACCGAAGTCAACGGTGAGTTTGCGCAGATTCGGAAAATACACAATACCATTCAAAGGGTCGTCTGAACCGAAACTCTCTGTATAACCTGCGAGTTTATTTTTCAAATTCAATTCCGTCACCTGCAGCGCCACGCTTTTTAGCAGGTTTCCGTTAACATTCTCGATCACACCCTGCTCTTTTAAGTTGTTTTTAAACTGCGCATCTTTGAAGGCAGACTCACATGTTGCAGAATCACCAATCCTTGACCAGGGCGTAAAATGATAGGAGCCCTTAAATTCCGGAGAAACAAAGAGATAGGGATCATCTTCCCTCAGCTGTTTCCATTCATCTCCCCTGTCAGCGCCGAAAAAATAATCACCGGTCTCATCCACGATCAGTTTCGCACCGTTTGTGATCGTATCCCCTGCTTTGGGTTTCAGTTTTACCACATAGCGATAGGTGCTGGACATCTGAAAATAACTACTGGATAGCAGTTCCTGCCAGGCATCGCCTGAGCTGTCATAATATTGATATCCGCTATGGTAAGTATCCTGGGAAAAAGGCGCATCGCCTTTGATGGTAAGCGTCAGCATAGGCGGATGTTCACCCGAATACGCCTCAACCAGCGGACCGCCGGTTGCAGTTGCATAGATCACATCCCCGTCGCCGTACTCCTTTGCAGATACGTCTGCCGACAGGCCCGGGATCTTGCCCGCATTGCCGGTCATAGCCAGAAATGCAATGGCAATGAACGCCAGGATCAGTCTTTCTGCCCAGGCTACAGTGTTTTTCATTTGGTCTTTTTTTATTTTCTGCATACTCCCACCCCTCCTGAATTTATCATCCGTTTACCGATCCCATATTTTCATATCGGATCTTTCCCTAATTCTCATTATATTTCCAATTTTAGGATACTATTTCTATTCTAGCACGATTTATCTGTTCTGAAAAGAACACTTTTTCTCATCTGTTTTGATAAAAAAGCACCTCTGCCGGAAGGCGTCTCCTTCTGCAGAGGTGTCTGTCTGTCTGTTTTGGTATGATCTGTCAGATTCCTTTGATCCTTTCGATGGCTTTGCAGGTATTCTCAAAGGTGCCAAACGCGGTAAGGCGGAAATAGCCTTCGCCGGAGGGTCCGAAGCCGCCGACCCACAGTTTATAATCCTGCGCCAGCACCGGTTTGGAACAAAAGGTACTTTACCTCTGACATCATACGATTCATTGTTACACGAAAGAGAGTGAACGAAAAGAAATGAACAAAAAAGAACTCTCCGATACCTACATCAATTCGTAAATATCGGAGAGTCTCTTCTGCGTGCATTTAAAAATTCAGTCAGTCCTTAGATTCCAAACAGTAATGTAAACCGGTCACTTTACTGTTACGCTGATCTTCTTTGCATAACCGTTTCGTGCATAGACATAAATCGTGCATTTCCCGGCTTTGACGCCTTTGATCCGGCCTTTCTTGTTAACGGTGGCGATGCTCTTGTCGGAGCTGGCATATCGGAACTCTTTCGCATGCGCATCCGTCAGCTGTTTCTTTTTCTTATCGACAAGAATCGTCTTTGCCTTGATCTTTGCCGTCTTTCCGACGCTTAGCGTGTATTTCGACTTTTTCAGTTTCATGCCTTTTGTGTTGGTGTATGAGGTATTCTTTCTTCCGACGACATGACCGGTTATCGTTTTGCCCAGCTGCACCTTCTTCCCATCCACAAGTTTGTATGCCATAACATACAGCTTAAAATTCTTCTTGAGTTTGATCCTCTTGCCGCCGATCTTGGTGATCGTTGCAGATACCGTCTCATTGTTCTTTATGGTTTTGACAGGTTTTTTGAATTTTGTTCCGCAATAAGCCACATAAACTTCATAACCGTCTGCACCTTTCACCCTGCCCCATCGGATCTTGATCTTGGAGCCTTTCTGGTCGATCTTAAGTCCTGCGTCCATGGCAAGGGAATTCTTTTCTATCTGCGCAGCCGTGACTGTCTCTGATTTTGCTGCATCCTGCCTATCTGTCCCCTGTTCGCTGACATCCGGTATGGCAACCGTCACAGTCACCATCACTGTCTTAGCTCCGTCTGCGGTTGTTACCGTGATGATCGCAGTGCCGTTCCCGACAGCAGTAACCGTTCCGTCGGCGTCAACCGTTGCAACATTGGGATCGCTTGATCGATAAGTCACTTTCTTATTCGCAGCATCTTCCGGTTTTACATTGACCTTAATCTTTGACTTCTCGCCCGCCTTTGTCAGCGTTACGCTGCCTTCTGTCACGCCGACGCCGGTAACCAGCTTATCCCACTTCGCATAAATCTGGGTATCTTCGCTGACCCGGTCCTTGTCCGGATCCCAGGTATTACGATATCCAGCATCCTTATACCAGCCGCCGAATCCGTGGCCTTCCTTCGTCAGATCGGTCGGCAGATCGATCCTGCTGTCCTGGCCTACTACCTGAAGGATCGGATCGCCAATGCCGGTATCGATGCTTACGTAGTACGTCTTTTCGGTCGCATAAACCAGTGCAAAATCCGAGAAGAACTGTGAGTACAGGTAGATCTTGTTGACGCCTACAAAATATGTCGCATCCTTAAATGCCGCTGCTGCTCTTTCCGTCAACCGTTTGAATACTGTTGCCTTTCCGTTATGGGTACGGATCACAACAGGCGTCCCGATCCTGGTTGCATCGTAATCAAGCTCGATCTCCAGCGGCGTTCCCGTATCGGAGATGTTGCCTTCTTTCGTATTATCTACATACTTTGCAAGATCGATCTCCAGGTATTCCGTTACAACGCTCTCTGATCCGATTCCCGCAAATACCTCATCGGATGCCTTGGTTATCTCTTCCACGGATTCCTTCGCCACGTCTTCTTCCCTGCGGGGCGTGATCTCCAGCTCGATCTTGACATCCTTTCCTTCCTCCACCTGTGTCCCGGCATACTCTTCGATGTTGGAAGACCGGGCGGATTCCACGCTTGTTTCTGCCGGCGTTGTGCTTTCATCCGTTTTGAAGTGTACAACACCCTGTGTCCTTGATGTGACACCGATGGATATCGTTAATGATGCGCCCGGGTTCTTATCTTCATCACCCTTCTGCCTGATCTCTACCTCTCCCACTGGAAGGCCGGCGATCACTGTCTGATCGTCTTCCACGGGGATCCAGCTTAC
>JAFZNL010000159.1 GCA_017550925.1 Lachnospiraceae bacterium
CTTTCAGGCTGCCTGAAAAAATCCTCCCTTGTTACGCCTTCCGGCAAATACAGAATCTCCCGGTCCAGCACACAAGCATGGGTCTGTCCGTATAAAATATCGCTTTTGACTGCGGCGTCAAAAACCACCTTCCAGGCCGGCGCGTCGACCATGATACCGGCGCCTTCCCGGATGTCCCATTTCTCATTTCCGAGAAGTGAACAAATCACAAAGGGACCATGTGTAAATCCTGCTGCTGTTTGGTTATCGGGTAAAACATGAGCCCTCAGTTCCATTTCAAAGTCCAATGAAAACGCTTCGCCGTCGGTCAGCTCTACCGGCAAATAATCTTTATCATCCGGCAAAATATCATTTCTGTTTTTGATCCATTTCGGAATCCTAAGATTTATGCTGAGCTTTCTCTCATCCTCTTTTTTCTTTTTGACCGGATCCTGCCTCCTCAGAAAAAGTCTTCTCTTTTCATAATCGGCATCCAGCGAAAGACCAATGCCTTCTTCGGTGACCAGATCAGCTGAGATCCATTGTAAGATCATAAGTGCATCCGGATCTGCATAAAAGATCATGTTTGAAAATCCGGCAAAATCCTCAAGCCCCGTTCCAACACAGCACCAAAAAGGATTCTCTTCCGGCTTTGTGGGTGAATACAGACGATAATATCCCGTGCCCATCGGATTAAAATAGGTATAACCGCCGTCAGGACCCATGGAACCGAGCCTGGCATTTACGAGCGCGGTCTCCATATATTCCACATACTTCGTCTCTCCCGTCAGATCAAACAGCATGGAGGAGAGTTTCAGCATATTGTAAATGCAGCAGCTTTCTGCATTGCACTGGGTTCTGGAAGCATCCAGCATGCCATCTGCAAAAAAATGCTCCATATCCCCGATCCCGCCTGTCAGATACATATGCCGGCTGACCACAAGTTCCCAGAACCTCTCCGCGATCTCGATCCTTTCGTCTGTATCAGTCGGCTGCTGTTTTAGGACTCCGCTTACATACATGTCATGCTGAGCATAAACACCTTCCAGATAGCCGATGATCTTGGGAATCGTTGCGTTGGCATGAACACCCTTTAAGCGGTTTGCCATTCCAAGATAACTGTGATAAAGTTCCGGCTCATCAAAAACCTTTGCAGCCTGCCGATATCTTTCATCGCCCGTCATGGAATATAACTGATACAGGCTGTCATTCATACCGCCGTATTCTACGGCAAGTACTTTTTTTCTTGTTTCGCTATCCCAGGAAAGCACCCTGCCACATACCCAATCTCCGAGAGATAATGTTACCTTATCCGCGCCTTCGATCTGTCCGATCATCCACAGATCGATCAAGCCCTGCAGCACCTTGTGCAAGGCATACCAGGGCACCCAGGTTTCAGCCTCCGCCTTCCCCTCAAGCGCATCAAACTGGATCTCGGGCCTGTCTGCATCCTGCAAAGCAGCTGCGCTTAAAAAACCGCTGCCTGTTTTTTCCTGACACTCCAAAAGGCCACCTATAATCGTTTCCGCACTATCTTTGCAATGCGATAATGCCCGGCCAAATGCATTCCGGTCCTTTCCGGAAAGATATGCGATCCTAAGTGCGAGCGCAGAAAAATAATGTCCCAGGCCATGTCCTGCGATCAGACTATCCTCCCAGCCCCCATAAGGTTTTGCATCTGTCCGGATACCCGCTGTTTTTCTGAATCCCGCAAGAACCCTGTCCGGATCCATCTCTTCGATAAATCGGGCATTTAATTCAGCCTTTTTCTGCCACACCGGGTCTTTGATCCATATATTGGAAAGCAATGGTTGCTGCTTTTGCATATCGGCTCCTTAATCAAGGTTTGGCTTATCCTCTGACATATCCTTCAGATTTGAGGAAATGATCTCCAGCGCCTGATACATGTTCTGCCTCATTTCCTCCGATAACCCGTCACCTGCCATCTGCAGCGCATGCTGCGCTTTCTTCCGGATCTGGCGGGTTAAGTTCTTCCCTTTTTCTGTCAAAACGATAGGCGCGCGATAACGGTTTTCTCCGTATTCCTCCACCAGTCCCTGCTGCTGGAACTGTGCGATGGCGCGGGAAACATCCGCTTTATCACGCTGGGTCAGTTCCGAAAGACGAGCCGCCGTGATCTCTTCTTTGACGCTCGAGAGTGTAATCAGATAGAGGGCGTAACTTCCTTTCAGACCCAGACCGCGCATCTCCTCGGATGCGATCTTATTCCAGTATCTGGTGATGCTGAACACCGATACCGTAAACTGTTCAAAACGAGACATATCCGTTTTCCTTCTTTCGATATCGTACCACGTTGCATCAATCTGCTTTATGGGATTTGAAAAATGCAACCGCAACAGCGCCGGGACCTGCATGGGTACCGATGACGCTGCAGATCTGGGATGAATCGAGCCGGTCAATATGCCCTTCCCAGAGCGCGCTGCTATCCGTGATATAATTTTGCAAAAGCACATCCGAAGTCCCGGAATATCCCAATAAAACAGGCATACTGTATTCTACACCATTTTGTGTGATCAGTTCAACCAACAGATTATTGGCTTTTTTAATGCCGCGGGCTTTTCCGAGAACAACCACGGCGCCGTCCTTGATGGTGATGACCGGCTTAATGTTTAAAAGTCCGCCGGCAAAGGCTGCTGTGCGGGAAAGCCGTCCGCCCTTCATCAGGTACTCCAAGGTATCCAGCATGGCCACCAGGCAGATATCCTGCTTTTTTTGCTCCAGCTCCTCCACCAGCTGCTCCCTTGTCATACCTGCATTCGCGCACTCAATGGCATGCTGGACCAGGATCCCGGTTCCCACAGCAACATTTTGGGAATCGATGACACTGATCTCCGGATAGTCCTGGGCCGCGATGCAGGC
>JAFZNL010000160.1 GCA_017550925.1 Lachnospiraceae bacterium
AAAAAGAAATTCAAGCTGACGAACCCGGAATTAACCGGGAAGGTAAACGGCGAGGACCTGCATATTGCCGGAGATCTGATGGGATATGATTATGATATCAAGGTGGGCTCCGTGGTCATCGGCCATGTGGATACAGACCGTACTATATGGCAGGACTGCTATCGTATCACAATCTTAGATGAGAGTAGACAGGATCTGGTCATCGCGCTGGCCATCATCTGTGACAACGTGCAGGATCAGGAACACAGCGACTGATATGTTTAAACGCTTCAGTCGATCAGATCCCGGATGATCTCGCCGGCCATGATATATCCGGCCACAGGCGGCACAAAGGAAATAGAAGCCGGTGTGCGGTTTCCGGTGTTGACAGGCTGTTCAGTGGAATAGACTACTTTCAGGTGGTCTATTCCTCTTTTTTTGCACTCATGGCGCATGACCTTTGCCAGCGGGCAAACAGAGGTCTCATACAGATCTGCCACGCGAAAAGAAGCGGGATCTAAGTGATTGCCGGCACCCATGGAAGAGATGATGGGCACGCCCTTATCCCGGCAACATTCGATGAGCGAGAGTTTGCCGGCAACGGTGTCAATGGCGTCAGCCACATAATCATAGGCGGAAAAATCAAATTCGTCTTTTGTTTCCGGCAGGAAGAAGGTCTGATATACCCGGATACTGCATGACGGATTAATCGAGGAAAAGCGCTCCTTTGCAATGGCGGCCTTGCTCATGCCGACGTTATCTCCGGTTGCCAGGATCTGACGGTTTAAGTTGGTGATATCGACGGTATCCTTATCGATCAGGTCAAGACTGCCGATGCCTGCCCGCACCAGGGCCTCTGCCAGCGGTCCGCCGACGCCGCCCAGACCAAAGACGGCAACTCTGGCCGCGGAGAGTTTCGCAAGGGCATCTTCCCCGATCAGCGTCCTTGTTCTTGTGTACATATCTTCTGTGATGACTTTCAGTTCTTCTGACATTTTTCGTATCTCCGGACTTATCCTGGATTTTGATTGCTATGAACTACGAACCGCATTTTGTTGCATACGGTCATTTCGACGCTATGTATTCGCGCTGCGCTGTGTGACAGGCACAGTGTTGCGTGACGTTGTCATCATAATATCATGAATTGCCGATTTTTGAAGTTTTTTGAGACAATTTTAAAAAACATATTGACAGAGAAATGAAAAGGTGGTATTTTTACTACGACAGACATAGTACGACAGACAAAGCAACGGCAGGCGAGGTAACGACAGACGAAGTACGACAGTCGTTGTAATGCCAGATGAAGTAAAAAAACGATATATAAACAAAACGAACAACAGATAATCAATCAGGAGGTGAAGGAATGGATCAGAACATGACGGCAGGCATCAGTTCCGATGTCATCCGCGGATACAACGACACGATGATCCTGTATATCCTGCAAAAGGAACCATCCTACGGATATGAGATTTCCAAACAGATCCGGACCCTGACGGAAGGGAAATACATCATCAAGGAAACAACGCTGTATTCGGCATTTACCAGGATGGAGAAAAACGGATATGTGGAATCTTACGTAGCAGAGCCCGACACCACGGGCAGCGGCAAGAAGAGAACCTACTACAGGATCACAGATCAGGGAAGAGCCTATTACAGAGAAAAATGCGCAGAATGGACACTGACGAAAGAGGTTGTAGAGCACTTCATCGAACAAGCCACAGGCCCGGGAGACGGGGAGACAGAACTCATTCCCATGGGGTGAGATAGGAATAAGGGGTAGAAAGTAACGATTGATAGAGTAGTGAAAAGCCCGATGGAACAATACGGAGCGAAAAACTACTGATAAATTTAGGAGGATGAGAGAATGGAGATCATTCGTAATTATTTGGAAAACATGTTTGCCAACCTTCCCAACACAGCGGAAGTCAGAAAGGCAAAAAATGAATTAGGTCAGATGATGGAAGATAAGTACCGTGAACTGATCGAAGAAGGAAAGAGCGAGAACGAGGCAGTGGGCACTGTCATCTCCGAGTTCGGCAACCTTGACGAGCTGGCTGAGGAGCTGGGCCTGGAAGAAGAAGTGGAACAGGAAAAGGCCACCATGCAGGAAAGTCCGAGGAGGATGATCAGTTTTGACGAAGTGAAGGATTTCCTTCGGGACGAAGCAAAAGCAGCTTTTGGTATCGCCCTCGGTGTTGCGATCATTATCATCAGCGTCACCTGGCCGGTTCTGACCGGAGTTGTCAGTTTCCTGCCGGATGTCCTGGGCGTGATCCCCATGTTCGTGATGATCGCTGTGGCAGTGATGCTCTTCATCATCAGCGGAAACATTTCAGATCGCTGGAAATACATGAAAAAGGAGCTTTGCTCCATCGACTACGCAACAGCGACTTTTGTGCATCAGGAAAAAGACCACTTCAAAAGCAGCTACGCAGTACAGCTGACCGTGGGCATCACCCTTTGCGCACTTTGCTGGGTACCGGTTGCAGCCCTTGACGGCGTTACCCCCTTCGGGCTGACAAAGGTGGGAGATTTCCTTTCAACGATGGGCGTTATCTGCCTTTTCGTGTTCTGTGCACTGGGTGTGTTCCTGATCATCCATGCCAGCAGGATCATGGGATCTTACGAGCAGCTTTTGAAACTGAATGCAAAAGATACGGTGGGCGGCTCCTTTGCAGAAGAGGGTGAAGATCATTTTGAAAATCCCGTTGCAGACAGCATCATGGGTATCTACTGGCCCACAGTCCGCGCCATTTACCTGATCTGGTCATTTTTAACCTTTGCCTGGTATAAAACCTGGATCGTTTGGCCGGTTGCAGGCATCATCTACGGCGTATGCTCAGGTCTTTTTCGGAAGAAAGATGAGTATTAAGAGGCAAAACAGACAGACTTACACAGATAATTTCACAGACGTGACCGGCTCGGTAAAGAGACCGGCTCGATAAAGGATAAGTGGTATAAAGTCCGGTATGAAAATGAAAAACCGGCAAACTACTGATAAATTTGGAGGAAAAAACAATGACAGATGAAAAGAAATTCTCAGGATGGAAGAGAACCTATATAGGATTGTTAAATGCGGCAACGGTGATCTGCATTATCATCGGATGCATCATTCACATCGGCGGCTGGGTCGGAAAAGATATCTGGAACGGCGTGATGGGCTGGAGCGGCAATAGCGAGAGATCCTCTGTTGCCATGGCAGGCGATCACAGCGAAAACACAGAGACCTTTAAAAAGATCAAGGGCGAGGTTGCAGTAGGAAATGTAAGGCTTGTGGAAGGCGACGAATATGCAGTTTCCTATGAGAACTATCCGGAAGGCGAAGAGCCGACCTATAAGGTTTCGGACAGCGTGCTGAAGATCGAGCAGAAGACGAAAAAGAAAAACATTGCAAACATGAATGATATCAAAAACCGCTTCAAAGGTGCCAGGGTTGTGATCACAGTGCCTTCCAATTCGGGAGTGGAAGTAGACCTGAAGATGAACATGGGCAGCATTGAGATTGAGGATTTAACCCTTGAGGATGTAAAGCTCGATGCGGATATGGGCAGCATCGATATCAAAGATGCCAAAATGGAAGATCTTGACATCAGCGCGGATATGGGCGGCATTGATATCGAGGACAGCAAGTTTGATGATTCTGAGATCAGAGCGGATATGGGCGGCATTGATGTAAAGGACTGCGACTTTATCGAGATGGAAGCAAAGGCAGATATGGGCGGCATTACCATCAGCGGTAACTTCGACAAACTGAAATGTGAGTGCGCTATGGGCGGCATCACCGTCAACACCGGAAACGGCAAGAACAAACTGGATCTTTCGGCTGACATGGGCGGCATCACCGTGGATGGCGAGAGTGTCGGAAGAAATTATAAAAACTAAAGTATCCGGGAACGGATTGTTATAATGGTATAAGAACTGAGTAACCTTGAACGGAGAAACGACTGTATCATATAAAAAAGAAACCGGTCTGCGAAACATGTGGCAGACCGGTTTTTATATGGCGCTTTATGGCATTTTTACTCGTGCATCTTATATTCCGTATCTTCTTTGATAATGCCGATCATGCACTCGGCTATGGACGGATCGAACTGTGTGCCTTCATTTTTCCGTAATTCATCTATGACTTTTTCCTGGGGCAGGTAATGACGGTAGCTTCTGTTGGAGGTCATGGCGTCATAACTGTCGGCAACAGCTATGATCCTGGCCATCAGGGGGATGTCTTCCCCGCTTTTGCCGTCCGGATAACCCTTGCCGTCATAGCGCTCATGATGCCATTTGGCACCGGTGGCCAGGTCCGGCCGGCTTTTGATCTCGGAAAGGATATCAAAACCAAGACCCGGGTGGGTTTTGATCACGGAATATTCTTCGTCTGTCAGCCTGTCAGGGCTGTTGATGATCTCATTGGGAACGCCGATCTTGCCGAGGTCGTGCAGCAGGCCCATATAATAAATGTTTTCGCATTCCTCTTCCGAAAGCCCAAGTTTTTGGGCGATCATTCTGGAATAATTGGCAACGCGGATGGAATGGCCCTTTGTGTATTCGTCTTTGGCATCGATGGTATGAGCCAGCGCTTCCATGACTTCTACGGAAAGGGTTTTGATCTCGTTTCTGGCAGTTTCCAGTTTGATATTTTTATCCTGGATCTCATTTAACTGACTGAGATTCGTGAGCAGTGTTTTAAAGGTAACGATCAGTGTCATTTCCAAAAAGGAGGAGATGATCCACAGCGGTATATACAGAGTTTTCGCGGAGTTACTCATTTCAACAAAAACGTAGAGATAGTAACTGGTAAAAATATGAACTGCCGGCAAAACATAAAATGCGGGCCGGTTAAGCACCCGTTCATCCTTTGATAACCGGATGATATGGGAGATGATATGCCTGCAGAACAAAAACAGTAATACATATATCACGACAGAAGATAAGAGGAGTAAATAAACCTTTTCGAACCTGCAAAAACACAGGATGATATGAAACAGGGTAAAGGTAAAGGACATCAGATAGGCAAACGCTGCCAGGGAGCGTTTCTTTTTTCCGAAGATCAGAACATACAATAATGTCCAAACCGAAAGCACGATCATCTGCCGTATGGTCATGAACAGCGGGATGAAAAAAAGATCGTTCAGGACAAAAAGCCCTAACTGTTCTTCGATATTGGGAAACAGTATGAGAGATAAAGTCATTGCAAAAAAAGGGGTATAAGGATTCAACAGGATGCTGAGCAGGACGTATCCGCCATTTTTCACAAGGGAACACTTGCCGAGAAAACTTTTTTTGGTCATGTAAAAGAACGTAATGACCTGGACGATGATCGGTACGACAAAATTAAAATCTGGCAGCTGATCTGAGAGAAATTGTGTCATGATCCTGGTTCTCCTTTTCAGGGGCTTAATCCAGGAAATTATATCATATTTCCGTGTAAAAGGTAATGCTCCATTCGTTCAAAGATAGACTTTTCCCATGAAATGTGCTATGATGCAGTAGTTGATAAGACACAGAAACCTGTGCTCATTTACGGCGAATGCACAAAATATGGGAAAAACGCATGAAAGCACGCAGGGTTTCCGACATCTCCGGGAGGCGAAAAATGAGAGAGAGAATATTGGCAATCATCGAGAAAAACAGCCGGATCGATCTGAAGGAACTGGCGATCATCATGGGAGAGCCCGAGATCGAGGTGGCAAATGAATTAAAGGCTATGGAAGAATCCGGCATCATCTGCGGCTACCATACCCTGATCGATTGGGAAAAGACTTCCATCGAGAAGGTGACGGCACTGATCGAAGTGCGCGTAACGCCCCAGCGCGGACAGGGCTTTGACAATATCGCAGAGCGGATCTATAAATATCCGGAAGTTAATTCCGTATATCTGATCTCCGGCGGCTATGACCTTCTGGTCACCCTGGAAGGAAAGACCTTAAAAGAGGTTTCCGGCTTTGTCACAGACAAACTTTCCACACTGGAAACCGTTATGAGTACTGCAACCCACTTTATCCTGAAGAAGTATAAAGATCACGGAACGATCCTTCACAAAGATGAAGTGGATGAAAGGATGAAGGTGACACCATGAGAGATCCGCTGGCAAAACAGGTAGTAAACTTAAAACCCTCCGGGATTCGTAAGTTTTTTGACCTTGTGGCGGAAATGCCGGATGCCATTTCCCTTGGCGTGGGCGAACCGGACTTTGATACGCCCTGGCATATCCGGGATGAGGGTATTTATTCCCTGGAAAAAGGACGCACCTTTTATACCTCCAATTCCGGTCTGATGGAGCTGCGTACGGAGATCTGCAATTATCTGCAAAGAAGGATCGGCGTCAGCTATAAGCCGAAGGAAGAAGTGCTGGTAACAGTGGGTGGTTCCGAAGCCATCGACCTGGCACTGCGTGCCATGATCAATCCCGGGGAAGGGGAAGAGGTGCTGATCCCGCAGCCTTCCTATGTATCCTATGAGCCCTGCGCAATCCTGGCAGGTGCGAAACCGGTGATCATTGAACTGAAGGCTGAAAATGAGTTCCGCCTGACGGCAGCGGAATTGGAAGAAGCCATTACAGAAAAGACCAAGATTTTGGTCCTGCCTTTCCCGAATAACCCGACAGGTGCCATCATGGCACGTGAGGATCTCGAGGCCATCGCGCCCCTGATCGAAAAGCATGACCTGTTCGTGATCTCCGATGAGATTTATTCCGAACTGACTTACAGCGATGAGCATGTCTCCATCGCATCCCTTCCGGGCATGCGGGATCGTACCATTCTGATCAATGGTTTCTCCAAGGCTTATGCCATGACAGGCTGGAGGCTTGGTTATGCCTGCGGTCCCCAGAACATTCTGTCCCAGATGACTAAGATCCATCAGTTTGCCATCATGTGTGCACCTACCACCAGCCAGTATGCGGCAATCGAGGCATTGAAAAACGGTGATGCGGACGTGGCGGAGATGAGAGAGGCTTACAACCAGAGAAGGCGGTTTTTAATGCACTCTTTCAAGGAAATGGGACTGCCCTGCTTTGAGCCCTTTGGCGCTTTTTATGTATTCCCCTGCATTCAGAAGTTCGGCATGACCAGCGAAGAGTTTGCCATGGAACTTTTGAAAGAAGAGGAAGTGGCGGTAGTTCCCGGCACGGCGTTTGGTGACTGCGGCGAAGGCTTCCTTCGTATTTCCTATGCATATTCACTGGAAAACCTGAAGATCGCCATGGAGCGGATCGCACGGTTTATAGAAAAGAGAGGCTGATCTGCAGTATCTTGCATGAAGTTGGTCATGCATAAAAAGATCTGTTGATTGAGAATAAAGATATGCGTATCGTGTTACATGAGCCGGAGATTCCGGCGAATACAGGAAATATCGGACGTACTTGCGTGGCCACAGGGACATCCCTGCACCTGATCGAGCCCCTGGGCTTTTCCCTCAGGGAAAGCCAGTTGAAAAGAGCGGGCATGGATTACTGGGACAAACTGGATGTGACGCGGTATATTGATTACAATGATTTTTTGCAAAAGCATCCCGGCGCAAAGGTCTGGCTGGCTACCACCAAGGCAAAGCGGACCTATGCGGATGTGCAGTACGGACCGGATGACTGTATCATGTTTGGAAAAGAGAGCGCCGGCATTCCGGAAGAGATTTTAGTAGCCCATGAAGAGGATTGCATCCGGATCCCGATGCTGTCGGAAATCCGTTCCCTGAATCTGTCCAATGCAGTTTCCATTGTGCTGTATGAAGCCCTTCGGCAGAACGGGTTTGCAGGGCTGGAAGAGAAGGGAAAGCTTCACAGGCTGTCCTGGGATAGTTAAGTAGTTACAGAGTTATAAAGAGGTTAAGTAACCGACTGATCCGTTTTACCATCATTATTATTTTTGTATTTTTCTTTTTGCTGTTCAGCATCCCGATCCAGTTTGTGGAATGGCTGATCGGCCTGAAGAATCCGAAGAAGAAGGCAACCAGTTCACTGGCGATCGTGAACTGGGCTTTTCGCGTGGTGATCTTTTTGGCAGGAACAAAGGTTACCGTCATCGGGGAAGAAAATGTGCCAAAGGATGAGGCGGTTTTATATGTGGGAAACCATCGCAGTTATTTTGACATCATCCTGACCTATGTGCGCATGCCTTATCTTTGCGGTTTTGTGGCAAAAGAAGAAATGCTTCGTTACCCGGTGCTTCGTACCTGGATGAAGTATCTGTATTGCACGTTTTTGAACAGAAGCAACTTAAAGCAGGGGATGCAGCTGATCCTGAAGAATATCGAATATCTGAAAGAAGGTATTTCCGTTTTTGTATTTCCGGAAGGGACCAGAAATAAGACGGAGGAACTTTTGCTGCCCTTCCATGACGGCAGCCTGAAGATGGCAGAAAAGTCCGGCGCGCCTATTATTCCTGTGACCATGAATAACACTGCGGCAATCTTTGAGGATCATATGCCGAAGATCAAAAAAGCCCATGTGGTCATCGAATACGGCAAGCCTATCTATATGAAGGATATGAGCAGGGATGAAAGGAAGGCGGTCAGTGGACAGATCCAGGAAATCTTAAAGACCACCTACCTAAAGAATGCGGAGCTTGTATAAGACATGGAGACTGATCAGACCATGACACTTGCCGCGGACCTGATGGCCCTGGCAAGAGATGTTATCATCATTCATCTGCGATTCTTTGCAGTTGCTGTTTATTCTTTGGTTCCAATGCCCCAAAAAGGCCTGGAAGGGGCTTCTACGGATGGAAAGTATCTTTATTATGATCCCCTATGGCTCATCGAACATACCGGCAAAGAGCCTGCCTTTCCCCTTCGGCTGTATCTGCACAGTCTGTTACATCTGATCTTTTTTCACGGTTATGGCTACAACAAAATAAAGCATCGAAAGGTCTGGGACCTGGCAGTGGATCTGGCAGTGGAAAACGTGATCGCAGAGCTGTCACTTCCCGATGCAAGGCTGGCAAAAGATGCGCAGCTGAGCGCTGAGATCGAAGCACTGAAAGAAGCGATGAATCCGCCGCTTTTGGAGGACTATGCCCACAGGACCAGATGGGAGCAGTCGGAGAGAAGTCTGTCAGGACGCGGCGGACAGAAACCTTTTACGGCAGAGAATATCTATGAGTTTCTGTTGGATAACGGTGGAACTGGCCGAAAAGACGACCGGGGAGATATTGTTGATGCAGAAGGAAGTCCGCTGGCGGGACAAAATTCAGCCGGATATCAGCTGAGCGGACCGGATCTGATCCACAGGCTGCGGCTCATGTCCCATATGGATGAGCATGTCAGCTGGGAGGTTAAGACAGAAGTTGTCCCGAATATGGAAGCTTTCCGGAAGATCGCAGAGCGTGTTAAGGCGGATCTGAAAAGTTTTTCCAAGACGAAGACAGGTGGAGAAAGCCTTCTTTTGAACCTTTCCATGGCAACCAGGCAGCGGGCAGATTATGCACAGGTGCTTGCATCCTTTGCTGTCTATGCGGAAGATATGAAGGTCTCCGAGGATGAGTTCGATTATATCTTTTATACCTACGGCCTTCGGGAATACGGGAATATGCCGCTGATCGAGCCTCTGGAATATACGGATGAAAAAAAGATCCGGGATTTTGCGATCGTGATCGATACTTCCGCCTCCTGCCGGAAGGGACTGGTGGAGGATTTCCTCAAAAAGACGGTGCAGATCCTGGGCAACATGGGGAGCTTTTTTACCAAGGTCAACATTCACCTGCTGCAGTGCGATGATCAGGTAAGGAGTGATACTGTGATCACGGATCTTAGCAGCATTGATGAAATGTTAGGACAAATGGAGATCAGGGGACTGGGGGCAACGGACTTTCGCCCCGCCTTTACCTATGTGGATGAATTGATTGAAAGAAAAGAATTGCAGAACCTGAAAGGTCTGATCTATTTTACCGACGGGTACGGCGTTTATCCTGAAATGGAACCGGCCTATAAGTCACTCTTTGTATTTACCAGGGAAGATGAAAACCGTCCCGTTGTTCCAATCTGGGCGGCCAAGGTTGTGTTAGAGTAGGTTTTGATAGTTTGGATTTTTACAAATATTCTTTCACATGAAAAAAGTTAGCAAATGCTAACTTTTTGTTTTTGATCTGAGATGTCAAGGATTTGAGATATCACAAATCCGAGATATCACACATCTTCCTTCGGTTTTCTGTAGAACATCTTGTACTCTATTTCACCGAGATCCTCATTGGTCTCTTCATCGATCTTGATGAACCGTCTGTTTTCATAGAACCGGACAGCGCCCATATTGTTCTCAAACACATGAAGTTCGATCACATCATAGATATCCGCCACATAGGCAAGGAGTCTGGTACCGATGCCCTGTCCGCGGTAATCTTTTTCTACGAAAATTCCATTGATATAGCCTTCGTCAATACCAACAAAACCGACAACCTGTCCGTCAATCTCATAGACATAGACCTCAGTCCTCGGGATCAGGCGGGAGACATAACCAAAATTACGGTCCCAGTAGGAGGTTGGTATGAAATCATGAGCCTCTATATTACTGTCATACCAGATATGCATGACTTTTTTCAGGTCAGGTTCATAAAATTTTCGGATGATGTCCATAGCAACTACCTCTGTGTGTGGAATGGATGTACCGCTTTTCGCTTAGTATAAAACGAAACGCCTTATGGCGCAACTAAAAATTCTTGGATCTGTTCATAGGTGATCCCGTATTTTTTCGCGATGTTCATGGCGTAGGATTTGGAGTCGGGATCGCAGCGTTTTACCCGGAAAGTGTTAACATCATTTTTGATCTCCATAACCAGGCTGACAAAGTCGCTGCCGCCTTCCCAGGCGTTCATTTCCGGAATGGATCTTGCGACTTCATGGATATGGGTATTAAAGATCACCGCTGTGCCCAGATCCTTCATTACGTGGAGCAAATCTTTGGACAGATACAGTCCGTCCACCGCACTGGTGGTTGAATAGGTCTCGTTAAAAAGCACCAGGGTTTTGTCATCGGATTCTTTGATGATATCCCGGATCCGGATCGCTTCTTCCCCAAGCCGTCCATAGTTGATGGTCAGGTTTTCGTCGATGGGGAAGTGGGTCAGGATATTGCCAAAGGGCTGTCCGCTGCAGGAGGCGGCTGTCACATAGCAGCCAATGGAGGCCATGACCGAAATGATGCCGATGGCCTGTTCGATAATGGTTTTTCCGCCGCGGTTGGGACCTGTCAGGATAAAGAGGTTTTCCTGGGGCGAAAAGGAAAAATCATTTTTGACAATGTTTTCCTCACCGGAAAGCACCAGCCGCAGGTTGTACAGATCCTTCATCTTCAATGTAACGCCTTTTTCCTGGGCTTTCAGTTTCGGGAAGCAGATCTTGTGTCCTGCGCTTTGGATCTTCCTGCCGAATTTTGCCATCACGATATAAAAGTATAGCCCCTCATACATTTCCGTGATAAAGGAAGCGTCCAGCTTCAGATACTTATTCATTGTCGCTTTGATATCATTGAAATGGCGCTTTAAGTGTTTTTCAATCTGGGGCGTTAAGCTTACCATCATCGGATCGATGACCCTTATGCCCTCATAGGAGCGCCGGATGGAATTAGAAGCAGAGGAAAAGGTCATGATACTGCCGACGTTGGCTGCGATCTCTGCTAAGGTATATTTGGAACGGATGCGGTGATTGACAAACTCCACCGCCGTCACCGCCTCCACGTTCAGATCCGGAGTGAAATTCACGCCCACAATGGCACCCCTGACCGTTGACAGGTCGCTGAGCATCCGGGAGATATCTTTCTTGGTTTCGTCGAAATGCTCGTCGTTTACAACCTCATCGAGGCGTTCTTTCAACATTTTCAGACCGGATGAAGAGGGGGTATATTTTTCTAAGGAGGCATAAATGCTCTCGGAAACGCTGACATAGGTGGAAAGCTCCCGAAGTCGCTCGAGGAGTGTGTAGAGCAGCTGGTCGTTTTGCGCTGTTAAAGGCTTACTTTTGCTGTAGTCTTTCAAAACCTGGATCTGTCCGAGCTGCTCTTCCAATTCGTCAGTCAGGGCTTCGTTCTCCAGAAAATCTTTCATAATCTCCTGGCGGTAGGTTGTATCTTCTATATCCTTCGGAAGATTTGTAAAAATGCCCTTCATAATGAGGCGGTTTTTCTCGGTGGCGCCGACTCCGTCAATGATCTCGGAAAGCGCTA